>DATKKE010000017.1:0-51030 GCA_035543455.1 Methanoregulaceae archaeon | reverse complement strand
CTAGTTTCTATTACTCGTAAAAATAGATTTTGGAAGAGGCCCGCCTTCCGGATTTTCACGGCATTCAATATATAGGGGTACCTTCACTTTCGGTTGCGGTTTTAAAGGCGGCAATCAGCTGGCGGGTAACGGGTCCCGGCTTTCCGCCCCCGATGCTCCGGCCGTCAATATTCGTGATCGGAGCAACTTCCGCTGCAGTCCCGGTAACAAAAACCTCGTCGGCCGAATACATATCAAAATAACCCAGGTTACGTTCCATGAGGGTGATCCCATGCGAAGCGGCAAGTTCCAGAACTACGGCACGGGTAACGCCCCGGAGATTGTTCAGGGTCGGGGGAGTTAGTATGATGCCATTTTTCACAACAAAGATATTATCTCCCGAACCCTCCGACACGTACCCGTTCGTATCGAAAATGATCGCCTCGTCGCCACCTTTGTAGTTCGCTTCAATCTTGGCGAGAATATTGTTCAGGTAATTCAGGCTTTTCACGTTCGGCGGGAGAGCGCAGGCAGAATTTCTCCTGACCGAAACCGAGACCGCTTTCAGCCCCCTCTCGTAAAGGTCGCCGTACATTGCTCCCCATTCTATTGCGATGCAGATGAGGGTCGGTTTCTCGCATTTCCTGGGGTCCAGCCCAAGGTCTCCGACGCCGCGGGTGATAATGGGACGGATGTAGCCGTCTTTCAGGTTATTCCTGCGCATGGTCTCTATAATAATACCGGCCATCTCTTCTTTCGAGACCGGGACTGCGAGATCGATTGTTTTTGCAGAGTCGAAAAGCCGGTCGATATGCTCGTCAAGCCTGAATATTCTGCCATTATATGCCCTGATCCCCTCGAAAACCCCATCCCCGTAGAGGAGACCGTGATCGAAAACAGAAACCTTTGCCTGCTCTTTAGGCAAAAACTGCCCGTCGATATAGATCATCATATAGAAAGACGTTATACATTTATGGTATATATCACGATAGTTTTTGGTTAGACAACACCCTGTTCAATTCTTCCGGATTCGGTAAACGGATTATTGTGATCAATAAATCCGCATGGATCCATACTGTCGGTCATCCCACAAACAACAGGCCTATTTCATTGAATACTCGTTGTCATCGGCGATTTTTTGGAGATTATAATCCGGCAATTGTGATTAATAATTCATCATCTGCCGGAAATCCGATCCAATGGTCCATTTAACCTGAAGCGAAATTAAAACGGATGAAATGTGTCCAAAGAACGTTCCATATCATCACATTACAAAGATAAGGAGAACCCTGGTCTTGCATAGGGGCGGGGCCGATACGGTATGATGGCAGGTGATTGCCTGATGCAGGGTAAATTCAACCCCGTTGACGGCATTTATTCACAAAATGCCTGATCATACCAATCGACGGGACCGGGTGTAAGTGGGTATAACTACCGAGAGTCTGGTCAATGAGTGCGCCGTCAAGGGTGCCTTCGATCCCGGTCCCTCTGGAAAGGTTATAGGCATACCGGGTATTGCGGTCAAGAACTACCTCTGAATAATGAAACTCATGGCCCCTGAATACTCCGGCTCCAACAGGTGATGCCGGACTGCTTACCCCTTCGACGTAGCTCACAACCCGTCCTGCAGGCATCACCGTTTTTCCTGTGAAAACCCCTGCCATCGTATATTCCCTGTCAGACGGATGGTTTTCCCAACCCTCCTTCAGAACAATGGAATCCGTGAGGTACATCAGTCCCCCACATTCGGCATATACCGGGACGTTGTTTCTTGATTCTTCAAGGATGCCTTCCCTGACCCTTGCATTTGATTCAAGTTCCTTTAAGAACAGTTCCGGGTAGCCTCCGCCGATAATGTAGCCGTCGGCTTTAGGAAATGTGCCATGCACGGGGCTGAATTTTACTACATGCGCCCCCAGTGAAGGCAGGATGTCGAAGAGGTCCGAATAGTAGAAATTGAATGCCTCATCATGGGCGACCGCAATAGTCACATCCGGTTCATGCTCCGGTGAAAAGACCTGGTTCTGATTCACGTCGACAGAGATATCCCCTGAAATAGAAACAAGCCTGTCCAGCGCGACATGATCCCCAATCAGACCGGTTACCGCTTTTATCCGCCGTTCAAATTCTCCGCTTCCCTGGCGTTCGATGAACGGAACCAGCCCGAGATGACGCATAGTCAGTTCCATGGCTTCCATCCGGGGTATGGCACCCAGTACAGGAACTTCACAATAATGTTCTATGGCCGTAATCGCCTTTTTTGCGTGTTTCGGACCCATGACATTGTTCAGGATCACCCCGCCGATTTTGATGTCCGGGGCAAAAACCTGGAAACCCCTGACAATCGCCGCGGCGCTGCGGGTGATGCTTCGTGCGCTGATAACGAGGATAACTGGTACATTCAGTGCACGGGCGATGGAGGCCGTACTTCCGATATCGCTAAGGGCCTCGGCACCTTCAAAAAGCCCCCTGACGCCTTCAATAAGGGCAAAATCCGCTTCTTTACACCCGTGGCTGAAAATTTGGCGTATCTCACCGGGAGACATCACAAAACTGTCAAGGTTTCTGCAGGGCCTTCGGGTCACCCCGGTAAGGTATGACGGGTCTATATAGTCCATCCCTGTCTTAAACGTCTGGACGGTAAATTTTCGTGACAGGAGCGAGGCGATGGCTAGGGTAATACTTGTCTTTCCGCACCCCGACCTGTCTCCCCCGATAAGCAGTCCCTTCATGCGAGACTCCTTAAAACTGCCCCGAATTCACTTTCGATGACATGACGGACACCGAGGGTCTTCGGGTGCAGGTCTATCTCCACTACGACGAACTGGTGCCCTGATTCTTTCAGGGGGGCCACCTGTCTTGGACCATTGGTCACCGAATAGCATCGGATTCCCTGTGTATAGATCGGTGGAATTGCGTGGGGTACGCCAACGATAAAAGCGAAATCGGGGGCGGTTTCCTTGATTTTTTCTCCTGTTTGCTCACCTATCGCACCATACTCATCAAGGGCCCCGACGAGCTCGACAGGCACGCCCGCCTCATCGAACGCAGTCTTTATTCGGACAGCGTCCCTCCTGACCTTTGGAAGGCCCCGTTCTTCCAGGTTGGCAATATACGTGATATCGGCATTGGGGCAAACTTCATGGAGCGCGATCAGTTCATCGGCGAACATATATGCTGTCTCTTTTTTCGCATTCATCACGGCAACACCACGTTTCCCGCTTCCCGCATCCTCGAGAAGGGCTTTAGCAACCTTGTGTTTTAAATCGCCCCGTGACGGTTCGATATAGGCATGACTAGCCGCTCCCCTTTCCCTCTCGACTTCATTGGCTTTCCCGAGGAGGAACTTCTGCCGTTCCAGTTCCTCATTGCTTATCCACCCCGCCTCCGCTGCCGGGATTAATGTGGCAATTACCCCGTCGATGTTCTCGGGATATCCGGCATGGATATCGACCGGGATTACGGGGGTTGTTATCCCTGCCTGTTCGACTGCCGAATGCAGGTCCTCTCCGATGATCATCGAGACGCACGTCCCGATTACGGCCATCCGTTCCGGGGAAAATTGCTGTTCTGCATATTTGAGGGCAGCAACGAGGGGTTCCTGCCCCCCGAATATGAATTCATTATCCGCAAGCGAAGTTGTAAGCACCCTCATTCCGTCTTCCTCAAGAAGCCTCGCATGCTTAAACGAACACCCGGAAGGCCCGTGGAGAACGGAGACGCCCACTTCAAGGTCCCTCGCCGTATAGAGGGCGGCGACAATCGAACTTGGCCGTGGCTGCATATATTTCATTCCACTATCTCCATGATTTCACTGCGAGGACGATGGCACTATTGCCATTCAGGCCTACTGCAGCGGTTTTTGCATCTCCAAAAGTCGGCATATGCACAATCTCCCTGGTATTGACATTTTTGTCTGCAGATGCCCGGACCATATCATATTCTTTCCGTGTTCCAACAATATACACTATTGCCGGATGAATGGCATCGATAGCACGTACAATTTCATGCGGAGGGAATCCTTCGCATATGGCACCGGTTTCCTGACCTGTGACAAGGATGAGATCTTGTTTCCCGGATAACATTCTTGCATATCCGGCTGCCTCAATCGTCGTCTCCGCTCCGGTCCCTGTATTTGCATTATCAACAATAAGATGTCCATTCGCCCTGCTGACAGCCATCCTTCCCGGGATTGCATGAAATGTCCTGAGTGGTTCAGGCGAGATACCAAGCACGCACCCGGTTGCGGCCGCCATCATTAATGGAATTGCATATGCAGAAAGTTCCAGCAGAGGATTTTCAAAATGTCCGGTAACTCCATTAAGATCAAATAAACACCGATCTCCTTCTATGTTGATATACTCCTCGACATGAACAACCCGGGGGTGATCCGCCGGTACTCCCGGGGCCGCTATCAGGATAGGAGATCGGGCCGTTGAGCTCATCTTAAGAGCAAACGCGGATTTTTTTCCGCCTGCGCAGGGGTAATCTCCGGCAGATGTTATTACCGCGATATCTCCTGCCCCGGTCACCCCGAGGGACTCCTCAGCCACGAGCCAGCCATCGGCGGCACCTGGAATTTCCATGATACCAATCAATGAAGCTGGTGTGATACTCTTCCTCGCGAGGAATTTGCGTTCAGGATATTGGAACGTGCCGCAGGAGGTATGAAGGATCCCCCTGCTTTTAAAGAGGTGAGCTATTGCGTGGGCCGTCGTCGTCTTTCCCTGCGATCCTGTTACTTCAATCATCGGGGCAGGCCGGTTCGTATCGATGATCCGCCCGGTAATTTCATGATGGGATATAATGGGAATATCGCCCAGAAGATGGAATATCGCATTATCGGGATCCAGGTGAACAGGGGCTACCACCTGGTCGTAATGGCGATCAGGATTCAGGCTGCAAGAGCCCCTGTATACATCGATGACATCAGCATTATATCCAAGCCCGACAAGGGCCCGGGCTATATCAAGACCTCCATGTATCGTATCGAGGACAATGAAGTCCCTGCATGAGTCAGATAAGGGATAACGCTTTTTTGGCATTTTTTGCCATGAGATCTGCCAGTAGCGGGTCCGATCCGATGGGTTCGGCATATACAAGAGGTATAGTCTTTCCATTTAAGGAAAACGTTCCAATTTGTGATCCTTCGGGAAGACCGATGAGGCCCGGGATATCTTTTAAAATGTGGACGCCTTTGGCCAGGAAGAGCGGAACGATTACAAGTGCGTCGATCTTCTCTTTTTTGAATTCGCTCAGGGATTCTTCGATACTGGGAGAGTTCATGTTCATGAAGGCGCATTTTACGATATAATCCGGGTATTTCCCTGCGATGATCTGCCCTGTGGACTCGACGAGTTCTTTGTTGTAGGGGAGTTTGCTGCCATGCCCCACGAGTAACATTCCCTTCCTTTCCATATGCTAAATACTGGTGTACTGAATCTTAAAATGTTACCGAATCCTGCCGGAGTACCGGGTTAAATAATATTCCGCGCTCCAAATAACCAAAATCATAATTTTTTGTTTGACCAACCTTTCCAAAATCGATGAACAGGGGAAACGCGAGACTATTTCCTTTATAATACGGAAAGGGACTGACTGTTCCTATCCATTCATCCGGCATTTTTATGTGTCCATTCTATGTTCCGGATTTTGTCGGGTTTTATGGTAATGTGGTAATTCACTCCTGCACTATACCCAAAGTAATTTTGATGATAACCGTCTATATGTATGAATCTATGATGGAGCACTTCGAAAGGTTCGGTCTGATGATAAACGACCAGATCGTCCGGACCCCTGTTGCAATAGCCTCCATGGCGGGTGTAGTCGATGCGGCATATGTCCGCGCCATGGAAAACCATATAGGGGCCGCCTTCATCGGAGGCTACTCCATTGATCGACCGGCAATAGAAGCAAGCAAAATTATGGCTGCGGGTGGGAGGAAAGAATTCCTGCACGAAGATGTAGTCCCCGAACTTCGCAGGCAGATAGGGATGATGGCCGGAAGCGATGTAGTACTGGGGATTAACATGAGGGCCTCCTCGCCAGAGGCATATCGGGCTGTTGCGGCAGAGATCGGTCCCGGTATCGTTTATGAAATTGATGCACACTGCCGACAGTTCCAGATGGTCCGGGCAGGATGCGGTGAATATTACCTGAACAATCCAAAAGACCTTTCCCAGGTAATCAAGGGACTGAAAAGCGAAGACGTGACGGTTTCTGTAAAAATCAGGGCCGGTGTGGCCGATGATGACCGCGCCCTCGCACGGAAGATCTGGAAGGCCGGGGCCGATATCATTCACGTGGATCTCATGGATTTCGGCTACCAGAAACTGAAGGCGATCCGGAACAGCTGCCCGATCCAGATTATTGCAAACAATTCCATCAACACGTTCGAACGCATGAAGGAGATGCTCTCGCACGGGGCTGACCTGGTCTCCCTCGCCAGGAAGTCCGATGAGAGAACCCTCGCCGGACTCGATGCGGCCATATCCCGGTATGCTGATGAGCATGGCTGGTATAATGCACCGAAGCAGCTCTGCCGGGGAGGCGATATCAGGGCACTTGCATTCTGCTGTATGCCGGTAAAGAACTGCCCCCTTCTCCCGACCCTTAAAAATCTTGGATTCAGCCGTGAAGAGTATATCAGGATAAAAGAACAGGAAGTCAAAAATACACCGCTCGAAACGGGAAAGAACACCTGTTTCGGGAGTCTTTCCTGGTGTTGCAAGGACTCATCTCCCTGTATATTCCGGGATATGACGCTCGGGCAGGCCGGTCTTTCCAATAAAGAATATATGCGTCTGAAGCGTGAGTTATCAGAGAAAGTATTGAATCATATCTTTTATGACATCAACAGGGACCCTGCGGGCAACTGATCGGGCGCAAATGGCTATGATGCTCGAAGTAACGGCCTTCCCGAAACCAGGAAACGTCGATCGCTGCCACGATTATGAAACAACGACACTTGAACATTTTCTGGCGTCAGCAATTCTTGTCAGGCCCGCCTTTGAAAACGCAGAGATGAGAAAAGATGGTATCGGAAAGATCATACTCGATGCGGTCCGGCTGACCGGTGGTCATTCCGGTGGCAACACGCATTTCGGTGCTTTTATTCTCCTCATACCGCTCATTATGGGCAGCGGTATCCAGGGAGCCCTGTCATGTATCAAGCGGACAACCGTTGACGATGCTCTCGATTTTTACCAGGCTTTCGGCATGGCCCGGGTACGAGTACTCCCGTCCGATGAACTCGACGTGAATGACCCCCAGACAGCAGAAAAACTGAAATCACGAAATATGACGCTTTATAATGTCATGGAATATTCTTCCGGGCATGATATAGTGGCCAGAGAGTGGGTCAACGGGTATTCACTGACGCGTAAAGGGGCAGATCTGCTCATCAGCCATGGCTGCGGGAGACGATCAATTGTCCAGGCATTCCTTGACCTGCTGGCATGTGAACCTGATACATTTATCGCAAAAAAGCATGGATTGCAGGTCGCTGTGCAGACCATGGATACAGCCGGGATGGTGCGGGACGGCATAAAGGACCTTGCCTCTTTCGACCAGGAATGTATCGACCGGGGAATTAATCCCGGGTCCATGGCCGATATCATGATCGCATCGATTTACACCGCGCTCGGTGAGGGATGGGAATGGGACTGCTGAGAGAAGGAATTAATGAAATAATTGCCACCACAAAGGGAAATGCAGCCCCGATAGGGATCATAATGCGGAATGGGAAACCTGGCATGGTGCTCTTCAGGGGTAGTCATACGGCGGAAAAAATAGAGTCCGGGGGCTGGGTTGTCGCGAATTTTATTTTCGACCCGGTCCTGTATGTGACGACGGCCTTTGACGACCTCCCCCCCGGGTCGTTTGTCGAAGAAAAAGCAGGAGTATTCAACGTTGAACGACTGGTTTCCTGCGAGGCATGGGCCGCATTTTCTGTAACCATCGAGAAAAAGACCAGGGATACACTTGTTGCAGGTCTTACCCTGCAGAAAGAAGCTGAGGCCGGTGTCATGCTCCACCCGGTAAACCGCGGATTCAACAGTGTAATTGAGGCGACCATCCACGGTACCCGGTATAAGATCTCCCGGAATCCCGAACTCCGCTCACTCATCGGGCACCATGCCGGGATTATCAGAAAATGCGGAGGGCCGAAAGAGCAAGAAGCACTCGAATTGCTTTTTGATTATATCGGATATCCCTAACCATCAGCCGGACACGTATCCTAGTATCAGCAGACTCTGGGGACAGGATCGCCAACCGGGGGCTCGATAAACCTCTCCCCCCCGACCAGCGTCTCCATGATAACCCCGGAATTACTGGTCACCGTTCCGACGATTGCTGCATCCCGGCCGTACTTATGACGACGAATTGAGGCAAGGATCTCCTCAGCATCCTGTTCCGCAACCCCCATCACGACTTTTCCCTCGTTCGCCACTTCGAGCGGGTCGATACCAAGCATCCCTGCTGCGCTCCGGACACTCTTCCTGAGAGGCAGGCACTCTTCGTATATCCTCACTCCTACACCCGCTTTCCGGGCCATCTCGTTGATCGAGCTTGCAAAACCACCCCGCGTGGGGTCTTTCATCGCATGGATTTCCCCGGCTGCCAGGGCCTCTTTCACGAGTCCCCATACCGGTGCGACATCGGAATAGATCTGTTCCCCGAGATTGAAACCCTCACGATATGCAAGAATTGCAATTCCATGGTCTCCGAGGGTCCCGCTGACGATTATTTTATCCCCGGTTTCCAGGCCGTTGTCACGGATAATTCTTTTTGCAATACCTATTCCGGCCGTGTTAATGACTATTCCATCGAGGGCGCCATGTTCCATGACTTTCGTATCCCCGGTGACAAGGCTCGCACCTGCCTCGCCCAGTGCATCGTCCATGGAAGCCACGATTCGCTCGAGATCGGCAATATCAAATCCCTCCTCAATTACCATTCCGCAGGAGAGGGCAAGCGGGCATCCACCCATCATCGCGATATCGTTCACGGTACCGCAGATCGATATCCTCCCGATATCGCCCCCCGGGAAAAAAATCGGGCGGACAATATGAGAATCGGTTGTGAATACAATATTTTCTCCACAAACAGGAATTACCGCCCCGTCATCGAGTGATTCAAGGCCGATACCCCCGGCGTTGTTGTGGGTCAGCCGGGTGAGTACACGAAGCAGTTCCCCCATCACTTCGCCGCCTGCCCCGTGCATCATTGATACTTTCAACTATTCCACCTCTGCTTCAATATTTGCAACCAGGACTTCTTTCCCACAGATCAGTTCAGGCAATGCCCCGCAGACCGGGCAGACATACAGTGTCTCTCCCTCATATCCGCACTGGCACCTCACACGGGGTTTGATGATCCTGGTCTCGATTGTTGCCCTCTTAAAAAGCGGGTCCTCTTCAACTATCACGTGAAAAAGGAAGGTTATCTGTTCCGGATTGACCATGGCCATCTCCCCGATGTCGACAACCACCTTCTTAACCTCAATGGCGTGGTGTTCGACCGCTGCTTTCTGTGCCGTCGCGTAGATATCATAGGCAATGGTGTATTCGTGCATCAGGAACCACCCCTGAACGGTACCTAATTATATCTTTTTTTCTGGTTGATAAAGTGAGTCAGATCAACGTGACCTTTTGGATGTGCCATGATACTTTCTGAGGGGGTGTTTTCGGAAGCACGGCAGGAACAGGAACTCTTCGAGGCAGCGACCTATAGACTACCAGGTTTTTTGTTCTCATATTTTCTGCATTGTTTGTCCTTACGGGTCGCCCTGTCAATCCGCCGGGATGTGATGGGCCGGGAAATTTCAGGCTGTTCCGTTCCTTAAAATACCATCGCGATAGATAGTGTACCACGTTATGCTGCCCGGTATCCTCGACTTTTTCATCCATATCGATAAGGCGCTTCCGGTGGTCTCAGAACAATATGGCTTTTTGACCTATCTGATCCTGTTCCTTGTCATTCTCTTCGAAACAGGAGTAATAATCACGCCGTTCCTGCCTGGTGATTCCCTTCTTTTTGTCTCGGGTATGATTGCAGCCGAGGGGAGTCTGGAGATACGGTGGTTGTGGGGAATATTTATTGTTGCAGCGATATGCGGAGATGTCCTGAATTACTGGACCGGCAGGCACATCGGTCTGCGGGTTCTCCAGCAGCATTTCCCCTCGGTCATCAGGAAAGAACATATCGCCCGTGCGTACGGATACCTCGCACGTTACGGGGGAAAAACCATTTTTTTTGCCCGGTTCATCCCATTGCTCCGGACCTTCACTCCGTTTCTCGCAGGTGTGGTATCGATGGACTATCGCAGATTTACCCTGTACAATGTCCTTTCGGCACTCGCCTGGGGAATTTTAATGACCTCCGCAGGATATCTTCTCGGCACAATTCCCATTATCAGGGACAACCTTTCGCTCTTTATCATGATATTCATCGTGATTACCATTGTATCGGTTCTCCTGTTTATTTTCGGGATTTTGCGGGCAGTTTTCTGGGACGACAGAGAATTAATCCACAATTAGAAAAAAGGGAACATCGGGTATTATCGTCCGGGTATGTGGGTGACCTGGAGGCCCCTGTTGTCAATTTTTGTCCGGATGGCAATGATGAGCCCCATGGGTTTTAAGATCGCCGCGAGGTCTTCTTCCGAACGCTCCGTGATTACGGCAATTGCAGGACCAACAGAACTCATCCCTACAAATTCGAACCCTGCCTCCCGCAACTGGCTCATATAGTGATAAATTTCGAAACTGTGGTGCTCGACCTCGGCCCTTTTTGAACCCCTGAACTCGATCTCCCACATCACGTCCCCCACACGTTTGAGGTCATCGTTCTCGAGCGCAGGTATCATATCCATGAGAATAAGGTATGCCTTCAGTTCCCTGTCCCGATAATCGAGCATTCGTGCCTTATTCATAAGAAGGTCGAATTCCTTGTCTCCTGCAGACGATATTTCGGTCCTGGGTATCACGATGAACACATTCCGTCCGTTTGCAAAGGGATGGTGATAGACGAGCGTAAGTTCATCACCTGTTATTGCAATGCCCCCGTGGATGCTTACCGCCGGGCCGACACCTGTCTCGAACCCCGGTGCGATATGTCCGTCAGCAGTCTCTTCAACGTAATTATACCCTATCAGTTTCCGCAACTGATCGTCGGCCAGTGGGGAGCCTACTGCCACGTTGAGGGCCTTTGCAAGGGCGATCATAACGGTACTTGTCGACCCGAGACCGACATGTCTGTGCTCATGGTCCCGTGCGCGGATCCTGAATCCTCCTTTATAGTTGACCGTCCGGGTAAATACGGTGGTAAAATGCCTCACCAGGGAAGCCCGGGAATAGTCAATTTCGAGGCCTTCCGGAATACATTCCACTGATACCGAACAATATACCTGGATTGCAAATCCGATCCCTCCGCCGCCCGGACGGGCCGGTGAAAACCTGTTCATATCGAGGACCGTCAGGTGTATGCGTGCCGGTGCGTTTACGGTAACGACGTCGTTCAACGGTACAAGCTTGTAGTCGTCCTCAAATCCAAGCGTTTTGATCTGTTCGCCGGGAAGAAATGAGGTGAACTCGTACTCAACCAGATCGAGGTCTCCCCCTCGTATCTTCATTACTGCCATGTGATATCCAGAGAAGCCTTCACCTGTCAAAGAATATATTTTTCCCGGACGCCTTGAGGGGAATGCCATAGACGACAGAACATTCCCCCATCCACCCCATCATCCTGGCAGCAACACCCGCCGAGTACATTACCCTGTTATCCACGTTGTGAATCTGTGCGGTTTTCACTGCAGATCCGACGGCGATTCCAAGGTCGGTGATCCTGATGATGCAGTTCGGTCCCTTAAAAGGGGAGTCGCGATCCCGTATCTCTGAAAGGGCATCTGAAAGGTCCCTGCACGACCGGTAACCGCATCCCTCACAGTCAATTCCGGTTGTCACTTCCCCGCGGACGCCGATGAGAATACAAGCATCAGACGAGGCCATCGATTTACTATCCCTGATGAAAAATCCAATATCGTGTTCTTCCCCGTATGAATTCATCTCTGCCGACAGGTTTGTCAGGTCTGCGCCTGCGACTATTTTTGTCATGATCTCATCCATGCCGCGCCCTTTAGGCGCTGTCCGTGCAGATAACGCCATCAGTCCGGCAATAGTCATCACGGCCCGTTTTTCTTCGGTCATAATGCAACTGTCGTATGTTCATATGGTTATAGATGTTTGGAATCAGACTGCAAGGAAATCCTGGCGGGTATGCTCGTAAATCATACCTTCCGGTATGAAGGTAAATGCAGGGCACGATCTCGGAATTTTACCGGTTAACAACCCCTGTCCACGCTCAGATCGGAACATAAATTCTGGAAATATGGACAGGGATCGTCGATTTGGTACATAAACGGGTTGTCCGGGATTCGGTTATTGCATTTAAATATAATTATAGAAATGTTTTTTCATGGTACCGACGAAACGTTGGTAATCTGATCATTGATCAGTCGGAGACAGAATAATGATGACAAAATATGTCTGCCCGGTATGCGGATACACCTATGATCCAGAAAAAGGAGATGCTTATTCCGGTGCCAGGCCCGGAACAGAATTCGATCAGCTTCCGGCCAACTGGACCTGCCCTATATGTCTTACACCCAAAGAAAAATTTTTACCGTCAGGATAGGAGGTGGAAATATGGTAGTCCGGTTGTTAATCCCCGATATCTACGCGGTCGGGGCCCATGATTTTGACAGACGCCTTTTCGATGCGTTGATTCCGTTACCCCATGGCACAAGTTATAATGCGTATGTGATCAAGGGCAGTGAAAAAACCGTCCTTATCGATACGGTGGACCCGACAAAGGAATTCGATCTGGTCTGCAATCTGGTAAGACTCGGAATCAGTGCAATCGACTATATCGTCGTGAATCACGCCGAGCAGGACCATTCAGGTTCATTGCCGATGATGCTCGAGATCTTTCCCAACGCAAAAGCTGTAACCAATGAAAAATGTAAGGACATCTTAAAAAAACATTTTGATATCAATGACGATCGGTTCCTTGTCATCAAGGACCGGGATACGCTCTCTCTCGGGAACAAGACACTGGAATTTATTCTTGCCCCCTGGGTCCACTGGCCGGAGACAATGTTTACCTACTTAAGAGAAGATCACATCCTGTTTTCCTGTGATCTGTTCGGATCGCACTATGCGACGAGCGGGTTGTTCGTCAGAGACTTTAACGTGGTGGTGTATCCGATGGCAAAACGGTATTATGCGGAGATTATGATGCCGTTCAGATCATCGATCAAGGTGCACCTCGAAAAAATAGGTGGGCTTCAGATAGATTATATTGCACCAAGTCACGGCCCGGTGTATGACAAGCCGTCATTAATAATCGATGCCTACCAGGACTGGATCTCCGATACGGTGAAAAATGAAGTCGTGATCCCTTATGTATCAATGCACGGCAGCACCCAGAAAATGGTTGATTACTTCACCGGAGCTCTTATTGACCGGGAAATTGCAGTGAAACCGTTTAACATGACAGTTACCGATACCGGGGACCTTGCGATGGCTATTGTCGATGCAGCAACAATAGTCCTCGCGACACCGACGGTGCTTTTCGGACCGCATCCGCTCGTGCTCTATGCGACGTATCTGACCAATGTCCTGAGACCGAAGACGCGGTTCGCATCTATTGTCTGCTCCTTTGGATGGGGCGGGAAGGCTCCCGATATGCTGCAGAGTATGCTTACCCATATTAAGCCTGAGTTGTTCGAACCAGTGATCGTACAGGGAGCACCGGATGAAGAAGCATTCAGGGCCCTCGATGCTCTGGCTGATACCATTGCCAATCGTCATAAGGGAATCGGGATCCTTTGATCGAGACGGTGCGATATCCGATTGAGAAACCGCCGACAGTAATACCAGGTGACGATACAACTATGGTTCCCAACGATGGAAATTTTCGGAGATCACTATAATTTCAGTTGAAAAATCAGGGAAATAAAAATTTATCATGGATATCCGTAATTTCAGGGATATAATCGCAGAGTCGCCCTGCGTCTTCGTCATCGGTGTAGCCGGGGATAGCGGCTCGGGCAAAACGACCTTTACCAGTGCGATCCGGCGGATGTTCGGAGACGATCTCGTTTCAACGGTCACGCTCGATGATTACCATATCTACGACCGCAAAACACGTAAAAAGCTGGGAATTACCCCCCTGTCACCTGAGGCAAACGACCTGGCCGGACTGGAACGGGACATTGCAGTGCTGAAATCGGGAACGTCCATCGAGAAAAAAAGATATAATCATGAGGCAGGAATTTTCGAGGGACCGTTTACTCTTCATCCGACAAAAATTATTATCTTCGAAGGACTTCACACACTGTTTACGCCCCGTCTCCGCGGGCTGATGGATTTTTCCCTTTTTGTTGATCCCGCAGATGAAGTGAAATACGAGTGGAAAAGAAAGCGGGATACGGATAAACGCGGATATTCAGATGCAGAGGTCAACGAAGAAATAACGCAGAGGGCATCCGACTACCGGACCTTCATCGCCCCCCAGATGAACTTCGCCGATGCGGTTATAGGAATCGGGTATTCTGTTTTTGGAAAAGAACTTGGTCAGGAGCGGAATATCTACCGGGTGAGTCTTTCCCAGGTACCGCTTGAGAAGCAGATAAGAGAGATAAGCCTGAATATCGACCTGTTCTCCCTCCTTTCCATGTCTGATCGGGACTTTATCCTCGAATATTCAGTCAGGGAAATTGCTGGGAGGAATATGGGGAACCTGCTATTCGATGGGGAACTACCTCATGACACGGTAAAACGGCTTTTACGGGGTATCGAAGAACAGACTTCGATCTGTCCTCTGGCGGAATGTGATGCAACAGAATGGGTTACTGCCGGCGAGATTGTTCAGCTCATTCTGGCCTGGCGGATTATCAACCGGCGTATCTTTATCGAAGATGACTGGAAAGGCACCTGCGGATGTGAAACCGGTCAGTTTTAAATCCCGTCAAAGCAGCCTGTGAACAATCAACCTCGCTGGCATGACAGTCCAGCGCTAACACAATTGAGTTTTCCTTAACATCAGAAAATTGAATATACACGCCAACCAATCAGATAACTCAATGAAGCAGATCGCCCTGTATGGTAAAGGCGGTATCGGGAAATCCACTACTTCTGCTAATTTGTCTGCTGCTCTCGCTGAGAAAGGGTTAGATATCCTCCAGATTGGGTGCGATCCGAAACGGGACAGCACACGGATGCTCATGCAGGGGCGGTTCATCCCGACCGTGATGGACATGGTCCGGGCACGGGGCGATGCAGGTATTCACCTTGAAGACATCATGTTTACCGGATACCGGGGGGTCAGATGCGTAGAAGCAGGCGGGCCTGAGCCCGGGGTGGGGTGTGCAGGCAGGGGTATTATCGCGACATTCCAGATCCTTGAACGTCTTGGTGCTCTCAACGGCGATATCATCGTCTATGATGTGCTCGGTGATGTCGTTTGCGGCGGGTTCGCGATGCCGATGAGGGAAGGATATGCACAGGAGGTATATCTCGTCACATCCGGAGAGCTGATGTCCCTTTACGCAGCAAATAACATCTGCAAGGCGATTAAACGGCTCTCGATACGGGCAAAGAACCTGTGCAGGCTGGCCGGCGTCATCGGTAATGGCAAAAATATGGAACACGAAGAGGAACTGGTTCGGGAATTTTCGGCAAGGATCAACAGCCGCCTCGTCCGGTTCATTCCAAGAGACAGGACGGTCCAGCTCGCGGAGCTTCATAAGAAAACCGTGATAGAATATGCTCCCGAATCCTCCCAGGCAGAGGTTTACCGGTCCCTGGCGGCAGAAGTATCGGAAAATGAACGATTTACCATACCCAAACCCATTGAAACTGATGAGCTCGAAGACCTTGCCTTTGCCTATATCTAGGACCGGAGGCTGCACATTAACCGGGGCTCTTGCCGTTACAACGTCCGTTACCGACAGCATCACCCTCATCCATGGACCGGATGGTTGCGCCCACCATAATTTTTCACTTCTTCATGCAACACTTCTGGACAACGGCAATTTGAGAATCCCGAACGTCATGTCGTCGGGACTGACGGAAGATGACATCATATTCGGTGGGGAACCATCCCTGGCACAGGCGATAGCGATGGCCTGCGATAAACAACCCCGGGTAATTTTCATCCTCTCCACCTGTATAACCGATACAATAGGAGATGACGTCCAGGGCATTTGCAGGAATTCCGGGGTGAATATCTGTTACATCCCGACTTCCGGATTTTTTGGCGGCCAGTTTGATGACGGTTTCTCCAATTCACTCATTGCAATCGCAAAATTTGTGAAAGAAAAAAATGCCTGGCAGGGAGAGATTAAAGGTGAACGTGGGCTCAGAGTGAATCTTATCGGGGAAAAAAATCTTGAGTATGAGGTCGAACAAAATTTCTTGGAAATCTGCAGGCTCCTGGCCCTGCTGGGAATATCCATAAATATCAGATATATCCATGAAATCACGACTGATGACCTCTACACCCTCCCCCTCGCTGACCTGAATATTCTCAGGGAACCCTCGCTTGTCAATGTCGGGAAGATCCTGCAGGAGTTATTTGGAGTACCGTATCTCGATTCGTTTCCTATAGGACTCGACGGCACTCTCCGGTTTTTAAGGGATACCGGCAGAGCCCTCGGAATTTCCAGCGAGCAGGCAATCAGCCGGGAGGAGGAATGCCAGCGATCGATGCTTGCTGAATTTTCCAATCTCGCCGGGAGGAAAGTGTATCGTACTAATCCGGTTGACCCGAATGGATCATCAGTAATGGCAGAGATTATGGGGCGTATCGGACTCTGCGAAGATGAAGATGGAGATGGAATACCGGTCCCGGTCCCCTTACCGGTCGGAACATGCGGGATCAGGCGTATGCTCCATCGGTGGCGGAGGGCAACCACGTGACGACATGCATTAATCCGGTCTGGCCATGTGCGCTCACCGGGGCCGTAAGTGCATTGTCAGGATTTGATGGCGTTGCGGTCGTTATCCACGGATCAAGCGGGTGTTATTATTACCCGGCAACACTCCTTCACCGTGAACTCCACAGCACATTTCTTGTTGAACAGGATGTCGTGTTTGGAGCGGGTGACCGGCTTCTCAACGTTGTTTCAGATCTTTCGGACCGTTATGAAAAAATAGCGGTTGTGACCTCCTGTGTCCCTGCCGTAATGGGAGAGGATATCAGGACACTGCTTGAAGGGTTTGATGCAATGCTTGTGGACAGCCCTGGTTTCCTGGGCGGGTTCGAAGCAGGATTCAGGGAGGCGGCGGGGTTACTTCCGATCCGCATGATGAGCGGTCTTGCCCAGGTGAATATCGAGGGAATCAACCTGGCAGACCCTTTCGGGAGAGGCAACCAGAGAGAAGCATGCAGGTTGCTAAGTAGCATGGGTATAAAGCCCGGGGTAATATTTTGTCATGATTCATACAATCACCTTATGGAGGCCCCGGACCTTTCCATCAGCGTCAATCCCGATCTTAATGCCGTAAACGGGACCAGCCTCGGTTCAATCCTCGGTATCAAAGAAATGAAGTCAACTATACAGAACCTGGCCTGTGCCCTCGAAGGATCGGATCCGGTACCGGCCGAAGATGAAATAGCATCGGTTGACGAGACAATCGTACGGGTTTCAGACAAGTACCTCAAGAGACACGATCCTCCTTCCGTCGCAATTTTCTCAACCTTTTCGTATGCAATGTTTGCACGGGAAACATTGAAACGATATCTTGATGCAGAAATCGTTTTTTGCGGCTCACGATCTGTTTTGCCCGAAAGTGTTCCAGGAATAGAACACGTAACGTCTCTATCCCGGATCAGTGAAATTATTAATAACACATGTCCCGACCTCGTTCTTGGGTCTTCGTTCGAACAGTCGTTGACAGGAAATTTTGCATTTTCCGGGCTCTCCCCCCCGTTAAGGGGCTCTATCCGCCTTTCATCCCGCCCCATTGCAGGAACCGAAGGACTTCTTGGATTTATGGAAGATGTCCTCAATGCCTCCATGGACCAAAAAAAAAGATTGAAATTTTGATCAAACGCACAGAAAGTATGAAATAGACATGATTTTTGCTTCCTGAATACTTTCACACCGCGCCTGTCAAGTCATTAAATACATCTTTCTGAAGAGATTATCATTGGCAGATGAAAACCGTCATGATAACAAAAGCAGGGTACCTGAAACGGGCAGGATTTGCAGCAATCGATGACGAGGGGTCACCACAGGAGATCGTTGAACTAAGAATATATGAAACAAAATTTGCGATCCGTCTGAAAGAGCTCCGGGATGCGATGGAAAGACACCAGATCGCCAGAGTTGAAAAAATATTCCAGAACTGGCAGCAATACCTCGGGGGAATTGCAGGACTGGTCCGGTTGTCACGGTCGGGCAGGGCCCTCCTCATAGAAATGATAGACGGGGGAAGATTCACGGTACCTGTCGATGCCGTGTATTCGGCACTATGTCGCAGAGAATCGTTTGCACCTGTTGGAGAACTTCCTGAGCCGATGGCAGGCTGGTTGGGCAGGGGACGCAGACTTGCAGAAGGCCAGCAGAGAATCCCCGTCGGCATTGTATAATCAGCATAACAAAAAAGCATAATAAAATCCCGGAATGTTTCGGGAACTACCGGATGAGTGTGATTATCGGGAAAACCAACGATACCAATTCGTCTTTATTGAAAGATCGGTATATTCCCCTTGGAACGGGAATTTCAAACCGTGCCCCCGGCTGATATATGATGAACCATTATCTTCCCGGTAATTTTTTACATCAGACCATGAGATCAGTAATCATAACCCTGTTCTGAAAAAACAAGAGATTCGTGGCTATCCTATCCTTTCAGGACACAACCGGCAACGGCATCTCCTGCCCTGGATGTCGACAGAGGGCCTCCCATATCTTTTGGCACCTTGTTTTCCCTGATACAGGTTCCGAGGGCTTCGACAACGGCAGCCGAGGCATCCGGCTCGCCAAGGTGATCGAGGAGCATTGACCCGGCCCAGATGGTAGCAAACGGGTTTGCGATATTTTTTCCCTTGTATTTCGGTGCAGAGCCATGGATTGGTTCAAACATCGAAGTTCCTTCGGGATTGATATTTCCACCTGGTGCAAGGCCAAGTCCACCCTGTATCATCGCACCCAAGTCTGTAATAATATCGCCAAACATATTAGGGGTAACAACAACGTCGAACCATTCAGGGTTTTTAATGAACCACATCGTTATCGCATCAACAAAAGTGAACTCACCCGTGACGCCGGGGTGGTATTCTGCACATTCATTGAATACCTCACGCCAGAGGCCATACATATCCGACAGTACGTTCGCTTTGTCTACCGAAGTAAGTTTCCGGCGTCTCTTTTCTGCGAGTGCGAATGCATAATCTATGACCCGGCGCGCCCCTTCCCGCGTGATAACCCCGATCTGGTAGGCCACCTCCTCGGCATCACTCTCTATATCGAGCCCGAATTTGACCTGGTACAGTTCTCTTTCCACTTCAAGGAGAATTTTCTGATGGTTTTTAAACCGCGACCCGATTCCGACATAAAAATCCTCGGTGTTTTCCCTGACCACGATGAAGTTGATATCTGCCGGTGTTTTGCCTGCCAACGGTGTTGCCACTCCCTCAAGGAGTCGTATCGGACGCAGGTTGATATACTGGTCAAAATAAAACCGGAGGTTTAGCAGGATACCTTTTTCGAGGATTCCCGGTTGAACCCGCTCATCGCCGATCGCCCCGAAATAAATTGCAGGGAATCCGGACAGGGCCGACAGGTCATCTCTGGTCAGAAGTTCTCCGGTATTGAGGTAACGGTCAGCCCCTATATCAAAATCGGTCCATTCAATGGAAAAATTGAACCGCTCTCCTGCTGCATCCAGGACCTTTTTTCCTTCCCTGATAATTTCAGGGCCGATACCATCTCCTCCTATGGCTGCGACATGGTACACAGGGGCACCTCCTTCAACTCCCTTGCATACTCAACAAGACCGCCTGCATCGACAATTTTTCGCAAAAATTCAGGAATCGGTTCAATTGCCATTTTTTCCCCGTCACATACAAGATAACCTCCGTCCAGGTCAACCATTACCGCAGCTCCTTCAAGAATCGAACGTGCTTCCGGACACACAATGGGAAGCAAACCGACGTTAATCGCATTCCGGTAAAAAATCCTGGCAAACGATTCCGCAATAACCATGCTGATGCCGGCCCCTTTGAGCGCTATGGGGGCATGTTCCCGTGATGAACCGCAACCGAAGTTTTTCCCGCCAACGATGACGTCCCCGGGTTTCACCTCCTGGGTGAATTCATCTCTTGTGCCTTCAAACGCATGACGTGCGAGTTCCCGCGGGTCATAGATGGTGAGAAACCTGCCCGGGATGATTGCATCCGTATCGATATTGTCTCCGAATTTCCATATTCTCATAATTATACCTCGCGCGGATCGGTAATTTCTCCATACAGGGCACTTGCGGCTGCTGTTGCCGGTGAACACAGGTATACCGATGCCTCTGTACTTCCCTGTCGTCCCCGGAAATTCCTGTTTGAGGTGGAGAGGGAGACCTCGCCGGGTGCAAGAAGGCCGAAAGCCCCGCCCATACACGGGCCGCAACATGGCGCCTCGACGAGTGCACCGGCCTCGACGAACCGCTCGATGAGACCCGCGCGAAGTGTTTTTAAATATTCCTGCCGTGAAGCCGGAATGATAATTACCCGGACATTATCGGAGAATCTCCTGTTACCCAGTACTTCTGCGACATCTCTGAAGTCCTCATATCGACCGTTCGTGCACGACCCGATAAATATCTGGTCGACAGGTGTGCCAGCCACTTTTGTTACATCCACGCCAAGGTCTACATTATGGGGTACGGCGACCTGCGGGGCAAGACGGTCAACGTCATAGTGGTGTCTCCCGGTATAAACCGCATCGGCATCGCTCGAGAGCTCAAAAGGAGTAATTGCACGAACCCTCCTGATATAATCCCAGGCAATTGCATCCGGAGGACAAATTCCGGCTTTCGCTCCCATCTCGATTGCCATGTTGCAGCAGGTCATTCTGCCAGCCATGTCCATGGATGTGATGATTTCGCCCGTAAATTCGAGTGCTTTGTAGGTTGCCCCGTCAGCGCCGATATCGGAAGCAATGGAAAGGATCAGATCCTTTGCCCCCACTCTTGGTCCAAATCTGCCCTCTGCCACGATCTTTATTGTTTCAGGGACCCGGAAATACAGAGCCCCGAATTTCAGGGCAAATCCCATATCTGTCGAGCCGATACCCGTTGCAAATGCCCCCCCGGCGCCGTACATGCAGGTATGGGAATCAGCACCGACGATAATCTCCCCAGGAGCGGCTTTTCCCATTTCCATCGTCACCTGATGGCATACTCCTTCCCGGAGATCATAATTATTGATATGCTGCTCTCGTGCAAATTTTCGCATGAATAGATGGTTTTCTGCTGCTTCTATCGAATCCGCAGGGACCTGGTGGTCGAAAAGCAAGGTTATTTTTTGGGGGTCGTTGACATGTGTTCCTCCCATTTCATAAAATTTCCTGATGGCAAGAGGGCCGGTAATATCATGGATCATGGCTTGATCGATAGGTGCCATTACCACATCACCTGCAGATACCTGCCCCTGGCATTTCCGTGAGAAGATCTTCTCAACTATTGTACTTCCCATGCTGAACACCATAGTATTGGATTTTTAAGATATACGAGTTTTGTGTGAGGAGATCAGTTGTCAATGTTGACGATTGTTTTTATCTGCGAAGAGCTAAAAACCATTGGCCAGAGAATTTTTTTCAGATATTTTCTGATGAATATACATTGACAATCAAAAGAACCATTAATCGGATTCAGAATCGAGGATTATTTGCCTGTCATGGTTATCTATTGCGATCTTTTTAACAGTTACGAGAAAATATATCTCTGTTGCGGGTTACCTTAAGTCCATGAAAGAACAGAGTCAGCGATTGTTGATGGGTCTGGTCATCGTTGCGATCTTTGCAGTACTACTCTTCGGAAGTGCCGCTGCTGCAAGCACCGACTCAACACAACCAAATGTAATTACCAGTTCAGCGACAGGGCAGCTCCTAGTCAACCCGGACCAGGTTGAGATTTCAGTCAGTGTCCAGACACAAAATCCGGATGTTAAGACTGCCCAGTCCGATAATGCACAGATCATGAACCAGGTCATGAATGCACTGACGACTGCAGGAATTTCAAAAGATGACCTGAAAACGACAGGATATACTATCTACCCCGTATACGGTGACAATACCAACCCGTTTTCGCAGAACATAAAATATTACCAGGTGACAAATACCCTTGTCATTACCCAAAACGACACCATGAAAACCGGGGATATTATTGATCTCTGCGTTGCAAACGGTGCAAACCAGGTTAATTCTGTTGTGTTTTCCCTGACCCCGGAAACAGAGCGTTCCTATCGGAGTCAGGCACTGACAAAAGCGGTCCGGCAGACAAGAGCCGACGCCGATGCAACGGCAGCGGCACTGGGCGTGAATATTACCGGAGTACACGATGCCACAATAGGGAACAGTCTTCCGCCGGTCGTATACGATAACACCCTGGCATCCAAGTCGTACACGGCAGGGGCTGTCCCGGCACCGACTACACCGGTAACCCCCGGAGAAGTGACCGTTACGGCCAGCGTTACCGTCAGTTACCTGTTTATGTAATAGTCCGATAATCTCTCATATTTTTATATATCCGGATTTTCTACTTCTTTTGTCCATCGCCTTATGCAGGATTACCAGCTTCTCGAATTATTCACCTGCATAGTACATGACAGGGTGATCCGGTACCAGTCCCGCAAAGCGTTCTTCAGCCATCAAAAATTTCCAGATCTGCACCCCAGTGAGCGGTCATAAGGTTTACCTGTCCGGAGTCTCATAGCACCTGGATATCAGATGGGTGTGTCATGAGTCCCGCAGAGAATAGTCTTCTTCAAACCCGGTTCCGGATAAGATTTTCCGCACACCTGTCGTGTTTCCAGGACCCGTGTTCCTGATCTGCCGCTCAAGAATCATTTTAATTACAGGTACCCTATCTAACAGTGAACTGTTGATGGAACGAAATATAGGGTTTAAAGAGAGAAGATACATCGAAGAACTAAGGATTCTTACCAAATCTACTGCTCTTGACTGTGTTATTGACGAACGATTTTCAAGAATAATATACGTGATACGCCCGGGTGACATGGGCCTCGCAATCGGAAAAAAAGGGGAGAATATCAGAAGAATGCAGAATGTGCTCGGTAAAAGGGTGGAAATGGTCGAAAGTGCCGGGGATCCCGAGTCATTTGTCAAAAATATTTTTCGGCCTGCGGAGATAGAAAAAATAAGCAAGATTGACGACGGACTGACCGTCAACGTTTATCTGAAGAAAAGAGGCGATCTTGGCATCGCAATCGGTCGGGGAGGATGTAACATTGAAAAAGCACGGATCTTATTGAAACGATTCTTTGGGTACGACATCGGCGACGTGCTTCCGGGAGATGAAGATATTGAGTGATACAAGAATTCTTGATGAAATCTTTGCCGTAATTGACGACCGTTTCAGGAACCCGAAATCTGGTTCTTATGTATCAGGTCTTGCTGCCGATGAAAAGGGCATCGACAGGATACTTGAAAAAATCGGAGAGGAATCGACAGAATTTATTATTGCCGTGAAAAACGGCGATTCCGGGAGGACTACAGAAGAGGCGGCAGATCTCCTGTTTCATCTCCTTGTCGCTATCAGGGCGGCAGGGATAAGTCTCGATGACCTCGTGAACGAGCTGAGGAAGAGAAAAAAATAAAGAGATTTATCTCTTTCAACAGGGTATATCGTACTCCGATTGAATATCGTTGTAGTTAATCGTACAGGTAGGAATTCAGTCCTATAAAATCCGGAAGATCGCCAGGTCTCACCGATGACGACCTGATGACCGACTGGTCAAGATATATCCCGGCTTTGCATCGTATAGCAATTGCAATACCATCGCTCGGCCTGCAGTCGAGCAGTTCCTCCCTGTCCTCGTGTACCAGCACCATTTTTGCATAAAACACACCTTCATCGAGCGTATCGATCGTCAGTGCCTGAAGGGTTATGTTATACCGGTCGAGAAAATCAATAAAGAGGTCATGTGTCAGAGGTCTTGGCGGAATCTCGTTATTCAAGGCATTGTTAATCGAAATAGCTTCCCAGAGGCCAATAAAAATCGGGATGCAGGCGTCATCTCCTGCATCCAGGATGACAACAGGTACCGGGCTTCCCGCCGATACAGCAACAAAAACTCCTTTCACTTCGCACGGTACCTGGTCCATTAAGCATGAAATCGGTCTCTCTGCTGATAAGAGTTGGTATCTGCCGGGATCACAGGTGCATGGACCGGCTATATCGCAAACAGCTCTTTGTTGGAAGTGATACTGACAAGTCCAACCCTTAGGGCGGCATCCAGCCAGCCATGACCATAGCTAAAGGAAGAGAGGGCATTATTGTACCGGGCATCCCGGAGAAACCATCTTCCCCCCTGCAGGTATGCTCCCGCAATGACAATAACACGCTCCCCCCCGTCATGCCATGCGATCCCGGGCTCTGCAAAAGGATGGCAGGACAAATAGGCATTTGACAGGAGTTGGCCATAACGGATTGCTTTTTCCTGGAGATGGTCGAAAAGATCGGGTTGAATTTCTTCCTCCTCGAAAAGAATTCCACAGGGAGACCTACAGGAAAAGAGCCCGATGAAATATCCTGCATCGATCCATCCCGAGGCATACGCGAAACTTGCCAGGGCATTTACACGGTCGCCTTGACGGAGGAAAAGATCTCCGTCGTCACGATAACAGGAAGCTATCTGATATACCTCGGTTCTGGCCAGTGCCAGCAGGGTTGTTCCCGGTGTTTCGTCCGAAACGTCGTGAAAGAATCCTTCGAATTCGTTCCTGTACTTATTAATCCTCATAATGCGCAAATATTGTCAGGTATTCATGTTCCATCACATGGAGTTCACCGGGTATTACCAGGATATGGAGCGGCCCTCCAAAATCGGTCGTCAATAGTTTCCGGGCGTTCCCGGCAACCACTACGGGACTCTCTGAACCCGCCCGGGCGATGCCGATATAGCAGTGAATATTGAATCCTAAACGATCTGCCTGTTCCTCGAGGATTTCAACCGCCTCGTGGACCGTCATGAACCTTGTTTTCTGGATATCGAGAAAAACAATCGTGTGGAGCGATTCACTGAGGTTTTTTCTGATTACTTCAGCCGGTGTCATTGGACACCAGGTTCCATGGGGAAACGGCAGCGAACATGATTTTCCGAACCGGTAATTCTGAAGCCCTGTCAGGCCTGAAACCGCCGATATAATCGATGAGCCATGAATGATGCGTGTGACTATTCCCTCGTTTGCGGCCCGTATCCTGAGATCGATATGCGTAGTCGAGACCATCGGGTCCCCGCCGGTGAGAAATGATACTTCCCCGTGTTTTGCGAGTTTCAGGATGAGACCCGGGTCCTGTTCGACCTCCTCACGCTCGAGCGCCCTGATGGGTTTCCCATAACAGGCTTCCATTTTTTCGAGCGTTGTTCCGGTGAGGCACGAGGTATAACCCTCGAGGAAGACAAAATCAGAGGACTGGATCTGGTGCAGGCCTTTCTCAGAAATATCAAGAAGATCGTACAATCCCAGGCCGACGAATGTGAGTGTCATTGATACTCCGGGTCTGGGGATTTCCTGGCAGTGCAGGAATATTCAGGCAATAAATTTTCAATCCCCGGAAAATTGACCTGTCTATTCCTCTCCGGCATAATTACCCTCATCAGATATTTCCCCTTCTCCGTGGACTATTGGTTTTTCCTGGTTATATTCACTCTCCGAACACAGCACGACAATCCTGTTCACCGGGCCATCTTTCTGACCCGTTTCCGCGGGGTCATCCAATGCGGTCAGGTTTAAAGCCGAAACAAGGTTCCCTTTCCGTATTACATATAGACGGCGGAACGGCCAGTTATCATGGATTGTAAAATCACGGTCATAATAGAGCTCCCGTGCTAGGGTAAGCGTGCAATACCTGTTACCGGAAACCTCCAGCAATACGTCCTGCATATATCTCCTGATATACCAGCGGAGCTCGCCGGCAAGCGAGAGTGCACTACCGAACGATGATGCATAAAGAATTACCCCTCCCGGGCACGATGCCGGTTGATAAAACCGCAGTATCCGGCGGGATGTTTCTGATGCAAGAAGCGTGGCGTAGAGGTCTATACCACTGCGCTGAAGGAAGAGTACATTCATCGGTGGTGTTCAGTGAATAATAAACCCGGCAGAATAAAAATCTGTCCGGGGAAATGGATTTCCGACCCTGACAGGAATATTTAAATCTCCCTTATGGAATGAGAAGATTATTACTGGCAGTCTGAAAAAGGTTGCATTGCCTGTTGAAGAAACAATTCTGACCGGATGGGAACCCGCACCTCCAATGGGTTCCTTTAATCTAATTAACTGTACATTCTTGAATCAAATTCTGTTTCCATCATCACTTTCCGAACGGCGGCATGGAAGTCCTCAGATTTTACCACATCTGCCTCTTTCCTGACCGCAATCATACCTGCTTCGCGGCAGATCGCCTGGAGTTCCGCGCCTGTCGTATTTTCAGTCTGGTCCGCAATTTCTTCCAGTGACACCCCGGCCAGGGAAAGTTTTGCCGAATGGATCTTCAGGATTTCAAGACGTGCGTCGCGATCAGGAAGTGGAATCTCAATAATCCTGTCGAACCGTCCCGGTCTGAGCAGGGCCGGGTCCAGCATATCGACACGATTCGTAGCGGCCATTATCCTGACATCACCGCGGTTGTTGAACCCATCCATTTCAGCGAGGAGCTGCATCAATGTCCTCTGGACTTCTGCGCTTCCTGAGGTCCCGTCGTTTGTTCTCGTACTTCCAACCGCGTCGATCTCGTCAATAAACACGATAGAAGGCGCCCTCTCGCGGGCGAGTGAGAATAGTTCCCGAACGAGCTGGGCTCCTTCCCCAATGTATTTGTGGACCAGTTCACTCCCCGACATCCTGATGAAGGTCGCTTTCGCCTGATGCGCGACTGCCTTTGCAATGAGTGTTTTTCCTGTCCCAGGAGGGCCATAAAGCAGGATTCCCTTGGGAGGTTCGACGCCGATTTTTTCAAATATCTGAGGTTTTGTGAGCGGATATTCAACCGACTCGCGGACTTCTTCGATCTCCTTCTGGAGACCACCTATCTGTCTGAATGTAATGCTTGGAGATTCATCGAGTTCCATCACCCGGACCCGTGAATCGAACACGTTTCCAACAATCTTTACAATGGAGAGCGCATTATTCACTGCGACCCGTGTCCCGGGTTTCAGCTCTTTTCCAAGTTCTGCGCCGACATGGGTAAGGTATTCCTGGTTGTTGCCCTGCTGCCTGAGGTAGACCTCCCCGTTCTCAAGAATATCGATAACGACTGCAATAAAAAGTGGCATTCGTTTGAGTTGGGCATTTTCACGTTTAAGCTGGGTATTATCCCTGAGAAGTTCGTCATTTTTGATCTTGAGCTCCAGGATCTGGGCTTCGACCTCCTGCACCCTCAGTTTAAGTTTGAGTTCCCCCTCGTTCACGGGGTTGTTAATGACGCTCTCTTCCATGTTACTAATATATCTCCCCATTCATACATATATCAGGTGCGTTTATGATATTTCACGGAAGGGGTATTGCCCGGGGCAGGGCAACGGGAAAGCTCCTCGTGAGCCCTGAACCTATCTCGTTTCTTTCAGGGGTTGATCCAAAAACCGGTATCATCGTCGAGAAGGGTCATCCCCTCGAGGGTCAGGATATGTCCGGAAAGGTTATTGCTTTCGATTACGGAAAAGGGTCGACAGTAGGGTCGTACGTTATATATGCTCTTTCCCGGACCGGGCATGCACCTGCAGCCATTATCAATACCGAAGCTGAGCCTATTATCGTTATCGGGGCAATAATGGCCGGCATTCCAATGGTTGACTCGATTGGGATCCCGCTTAACCGCCTTCGCACCGGAACGGAGGTAACCGTCGATGGGGACTCCGGTGAATTGTCCTGCGAGGATACCCCTCCCGACAAAGGGACACAATAAATTGGGCGGTCAGAGAAATAAGGCGAGTGGATCGAACCGGGCTCCCCGGAAAAGATCTTGGACAGATCGTGTTACTCTCTGAACCGGAACTGTCCGGGATTACGATAATTGGGAGTAACCCGATAAACTGCAATTTCTCTCGCAATTCTCTCTGCCTCTCCAAAAAAAGAAGTTACATTTTAGTAACTTTATCCATTTTGAGGATTTTCTTTGCCGCGATAAATACCACGAGGGCTACGATGATAAAATAGATCAGGTCTGACAGGAACGGGCCCCAGCCGAAAATAAAGGGGCCAACCTGTGCAGTTGCAGTTCTCCAGGCTCCTCCCGGGACGAATACGGTGATAATCGGCATAATGATGTTGTCCACGAATGATTTGACCAGGGCCGACGCGGCGACACCGATGATGAAGGCAATAGCCAGCCCAATTACCTTGTACTCATTCAGGAATTCCACAAACTCTGCGATAAAACCCTTCAGTTTCGGTTTCTCTCGTTCAACCATGTTTCTTCTTCCTTCAACTGTGGGTATCATATTTTTCAAACGATAAATTTTGGGATCAATCCGAGGGTATTTCAGAGAATTATCTCGTTAAGAATCCGGAAGGGAGATATTGGAGCATTCTTTTTGATCTCCAAACCGTCAATTGAAAAAAATCAATTGAAATTATTCTATGCTGAACAGTACCATACGATCAAATGAACCAGGAGCAAAAATGACGGGATCGGGTTTACAGATCTGCTGGAGACGCATCGGTGCTGCCCGGAACTCCTTTGCAGCTCTTTCTGCAGCATGTGGACGTTTCAATATCCATTTGCAGCCCGTTGACACACCTTCCGGGGACGTCACCTGTTACAGTCTTAATTCTCTGAATTTCATGATCTATGAGAAAGAAATAAAAAACGCGGAATGCATCACAATTGCCGGGGGGCCCCATCCATCGGCCTGCTACCGCGAATTCGCAGAATTTACCGATTATGTTGTAATAGGAGAGGGGGAATATACACTCCCCCTCCTCTTAAGAAGCCTTATCTCCGGTTCCCGGGAACCGGTCCCGGGAACGGCAACAAGGAATACCTGCATCCCGGCTGATTCGACGGTCCTTCTTGGTTCATATCCTCCTTTTGACCGGATAAGGGGATATGTTGAGATCTCCAGGGGTTGCCCGTTCAGGTGCGGGTATTGTCAGACGCCATCGTTATTCGGTCATTGTATGAGGCACAGGCCCATCGATCAGGTTGTCACGTATGCGAATAAGTTGCCGGATGCCCGTTTCGTGACACCGAATGCATTTGCTTATGGCTCTCGCGGTAAGTCCCCGGATTTCAGGAAGCTCGAAATTTTATTGTCGCGAATTAAAACAGATACCTATTTCGGGACATTCCCGAGCGAAGTACGGCCGGAGTTTATCAGTGACCGGTCCCTCGACCTGGTCAATACCTATTGTGCTAATAAAAAAATTCACTTTGGGGCACAGTCTGGTAGCGATCGCGTCCTTGGGCTCCTCCGGCGTGGCCATACGGTAAATGATGTCCTAAATGCATACGACCTGTGCAGGGATCATGGACTTGTCCCGGTTGTCGATGTAATTGTCGGGTTGCCGTGCGAAACTCCCGAAGACCAGTATATGACCCTCGACCTGATTAATTCGGTCGTAAAAGCAGGGAGTGTTCATCTTCACCAGTTCATTCCCCTGCCTGGAACGCCCCTCTATGGCCGACCGGTACAGCCCCTGATCGATGATGTGCAGCGCACGCTTGGATCCCTTGCTCTCAAGGGAAAATTAACGGGTTCCTGGTGTGATCATCAGATAAGGTTTTTTAGCAGTCATTCGAATGATATACCATGATGGATGTGCTCTTGTTAGCAGATCTCCATGGTCAATTTGGTAAAATTGATTCATTTTTGGATCTCGGGGCCGATGCAGTTTTTATTGCCGGCGACCTTACCCAGATGGGTCCCGCAGATTCCGTTGAACCCCTACTGTCCCGGATAGATGTACCCTGTTTTGCGGTACCGGGCAATTGTGACCCAAAAGATATACTGGAGGTCCTTGAGCATTCAGACTGCGTAAGCCTCCATGCATCTCAGATAAATCTCGGGAAAATTACCATTGCAGGTATTGGCGGTTCCAATCCCACACCATTTGCCTGTCCGTTCGAAATGACGGATAAGCAGATAGATGATATCCTCCATCTGGTGATTGCCAAGATGGAAAGAACCGTGCACAACGTTCTCCTTGCCCATGCCCCCCCGTATAAAACTCTCGATATGGTGAATGGGGAGCATGTAGGCAGCCAGGCTATAAGAAGGCACATGAAGACTTTCGATCTCGTGTGCTGTGCACATGTCCACGAGGACCGCGGAATTATGGATGTCGACGGTGTGAAAATTGTCAACCCGGGCCCGGCCTCAACGGGTAACTGTGCAATGATCCATTTTGGAAACGATCCGAAAGATATAAAAGTTGAACTCCTCACCGTGTAGCGAGGAGGAGTTCCAGGTACGAGGAGAGGATCTGCTCGCCCTCTACCCCGATTTTTTCTGCAATCGAATTAATTTTCCCGGTAACCGATGAACCGGCTTCATTTCCCGTCAGTTCGATCTCGACGAAAAACCCGAGTCCTTTTACGTCGTCAAGAGTGATCGATGCTTCTCCGTAATGGTAGTATTCCCTTGTTTTATCCACCACTGCAGTCTTTTTGAAGCCGAGCCTTTCAAGTATACTTTCAAACCCGGCACCATTTTCTATCGTCACATTTATCTCTTCGCGAGCCTTGAATTCAAATCCCGGGATTTTTGCGCCTTTGTAGGTGACAATGACGTTGTTGTCGCTGTAACGGACCCGTAATGCTTCGTCGGTACGGGCAAAATCCCTGTGGGGTGCATTAAAATAGACATCATGTTCACAGGTCGTTCCGGTAAGGTCGGCATGAAGCTCGCGGAGTCGTTCCCTTATCGGAGCAAGGTCCTGAACCCTGACTTTTATTTCGATTTCAAGCATGACAGTGACACAGTTTTATCTATCTTCCCCACGAGGTTATATAGCAAGTGATAGATATGGCGATACAGGAAGGAGATTTTGTAAAACTACATTATACCGGAACCGTCGACGGTCGTATTTTTGACACCACCGACGAAGAAAAGGCGAAGGCCGAAGGGATACATAATGCCCAGGCATTGTACGGTCCGGTCGTGATCCGCGTCGGAAGTCACCATGTAATTGTAGGCCTTGACGAAGCTCTTATCGGAAAAGAGGAGGGTTCAGACGATGAAATTGATGTCCTTCCTGAAAAAGCGTTCGGGGAACGTGATCCAAATAAACTGGAATCGTTCCAGAAGAGCAGTTTCAAAGAAAAACCGGTCAAGGGAATGTCAGTAAAGCTTGAGGAAAAAGGGGAAGGTGTCGTTGTCGATATCATCGGCAACCGTGTCATTGTCGATTTCAACCATCCTTTTGCCGGAAAGACGCTCCATTATTCCTACCGGATTGAATCAAGGGTCGAAGATCTGGTGGAAAAAGTGAAAGGACTTATCCACCTCTATGCAGGACGGGATATGGAAGTCTCATTCGATAACGGCACCGTGACGATTACCCTCCCACCGGGCATTAACTATGATAGGCGCTGGGTCCTGTGGCGAAGCCGGATAATACATGAATCGTTTGAATTCATCCCCGATATCAATGAAATTACCCTGGTAGAGACGTTTAAGCGGCCTGAAAAGAAGGAAGAAAACGAAGAGTGAGAATATACTTTTTTTATATGCGAATACCCTGTATTCCAGAATTTTCGTACTAATTTTTTTCCACTGCTGAACCGGGAAAAATTATTATCCGGATCAGGCAGATTTTTTCCAGTCGAAGACCTGGCGGCAAAAAGACCCCGAAATCGTACCAGACTCTAATCAGTGTTGGGTGCTCCCTGTGAGATGTCCGAGTTTTTCAATGACCCGTTCGACCTGGAGCACTGCGGTGCCGATATACCTGTCCGGGTTAAGTAGTTCTTCTATTTCACGGGGTTTAAGCAGTCCCATCACTACACGATCGTCAGAAAGCACCTCTGAAAGCGGCTTTTTAATCTCCAGGGCTTTCATGCTGGCAATCCGGATATGTTCGTGAGCGTCCTGGCGGTCCATGCCCTTCCGGGTCAGCTCGATCATCACCGATTCGGCCATATTAATCCCATGAAGAAACTTCAGGTTCTCCCGGATTCGTTCTTTATGTATTGTAAGTCCATCAAGGACCCTTGTCATCACGAGCAGTATATGATCTGCCAGGACCGACGCTTCGGGAAAGATCACTCTCTCGCAGGACGAGTTCGTCAGATCCCGTTCATCCCAGAGCGTATTATTCTGCAGAGCCGGTTCAACCGATGCACGTATCACGCGTGCGAGACCGCAGACCTGTTCGCTTTTTATCGGATTCCTCTTGTGCGGCATGGTGCTCGATCCGACCTGGTTTTTTCCAAATGCTTCTTCTACTTCGCCAATTTCAGTTCTTTGCAGGGACCTGATCTCAATCCCGATCTTGTCGAGGGTCGTGGCAACATTTGCAAGGAACATGAAGTACTCCGCATAGCGATCCCGTGATATCACCTGGTTAGAGACATCCACGCATGAGAGCCCGAGAAGTGTCATCATGGTCTCCTGCACTTCAATTCCCTTCCCGCCAAGTGATGCCTGTGTCCCTACCGCTCCCGTCATCTGGCCTACCGCGACCCGGGGCCTGAGTTCACGTAATCTGTCTATATGGCGTCCCGTCTCGCTGGCCCAGATTGCAAAGCGGAGCCCATAGGTGGTTGGTACGCCAATCTGCCCGTGGGTTCTTCCCGCACAGACCAGTTCCTTTGTTTCTCCGCTTCTTTTCAGGAGGACGGTGAGCAGGTCTCTTAATTTCTGCTCGATGAGATCGAGAGATTGTTTCAGCTGGAGGCCGGTAGCCGTGTCGAGCATATCGTTCGATGTCGCACCGTAATGGATAAACCGGCCCGACTCGCCGCAGACTTCGGCGATAGCCTTCACGATCGCCATCATATCGTGGTTAATTTCGTTTTCAATTTCTTTCGCGCGTTCAATGGTAGCGGAACGGGCATTTTTTTCAATCTCGCCTGCCGCCGGTTCTGGTATAAGTCCATGGGCTGCCTCTGCGCTGGCGAGCGCTATTTCTGCAGCAATAATACAGGAAAACCGGTTTTCTTCGCTCCATACGTGACGCATCTCGGGGGTCCCGTACCGGTGCTCTATCGGGTGTACAGCCATCTGAACAGATCCACTCCTGCTATGCTAAAGCATTGTGACACCTATTATATGTTAATGGATCACCTCGATGAATGGTTCCCTTACCCCAAGTACAGGCCGGGTCAGCGGAAGATGCTTGAAGTTGTTGGCAATCACGCAAAATCCGGTGGAATCGTGATGATCGATGCACCGACAGGGAGCGGTAAATCCAGTGTGGTCGCAGCATTACTCGCAGAAAAAGGGGACAGAAAGGTCATTGTGGCTGTCCGGACGATCAGCCAGCTGACAACATTTATCAGGGAACTGACATTGATCAAAAAGAAAAAACCATCGCTGAAATTTTCATTTCTTATCGGGAAATCGAATTTATGCCCCCTTGCCGGGGAAGGAGATATTTATCGCCGTTGCGAAGGGGTTAAAGGCCTGTCGACATCCCTGATGCGCGAACGTGCTGAGCAGGGCTCTCTCGTCCCTGCATCCGATCCGGTCATCAGGAAGCAGATTGCAAAAATAGATCGGGAACACCCACCGATATGCCCGTATTTTATTAAAAGCCGGGTTTTTGTTAAGGCCGAAGGTGGAACGCTCAGAATGATCCCTTCCCAGGAACTCCGTTCCCGGGCCGAGCGGGCAACCGGGGCTGGGATCCATCCCCGGCATATCAGCGAACTCTGTGGGGATATCTGCCCTTATGAGACCCTGCTCCATGCTGCACTGAAAGCCGACGTGATTATTCTCAATTACTATCACCTTTTTGACAATACGGTACGCGAACAACTCTACCAGTCAGTCGGAATAGAGCCTTGTGACGTTATGCTCCTTATCGACGAGGCACACAACTGCGGGGATGTCCTTCTGGACGTCCAGTCCGTTCATCTCGAGGAGGAATTTTTGAAACAGGCATCATTCGAGCTCCTCCAGCTCAGGAAGACCATGAAAGGTGCAGAAGCCGTCAGGCACCTTCTTCCCAGAATTACCGGGTTCATGGAAGGGTTGAAAAGCTCTCTTGAAGCTGAGGACTGGTTCGATCCGGTCATATTCGAACGTATCATTTTAAAAAGTTCGTTATACGGGTCTCTTTCTGAAATTGTCGAGGAATTAATGGTTTTCAGCGAAAAGATCAGGGAAAATAATATCAGGGCCGGGGAGTTCCGGGAGACTGCCATCGAAAAGCTTACCGCTTTCATGGTGCGTCTTGAACAGTCGGTGTCAGATTCCTCCTACCTGACAATTTACCGGAAAGACGAGACCTCAATTATTCTCGAAGTACGAAAAATCGATCCGGGTTCCGGGATGAGGGATCTCGCAACCTCACACCACAGTTGTACCCTGATCTCGGGTACTCTCTCCCCAATTGACAGTTACAAAAAATACTATTTCGGGGATGCCGATGTCTCTACCTGCTCGCTCCCGAATTCATTTCCGATCGAGAACAGGAGGCTCATCTGCAGCAGGGATATCACGACTGCCTTTCGAAAACGACAGGATGCTGTAAATACACAGAAAATTATCGATTACATCGCTGCATTTACTCGGCTTCCCGGTAACCTTGCGGTTTATTTTCCTTCCTACCAGATTCTTGAACAATTTGCCAAAAAAACGGCTCCCCTCATAAAAAAGAAAACGGTATTCATTGAACCCAAAGACAGTCGTGATGCCGGAAGCGCGTTAAAAGAGTTCCTTTCACTGCCGGAAAGGAACAAGTCGGGGGTGCTATTTGCCGTGTGCGGAGGGAAGTGGAGCGAAGGACTGGATTATCGTGGGGAGATGCTGTCCGGTGCCATGGTCATAGGGTTACCGCTTGCTCCGTTCAACAGACCGAGAAGAATGATGATAGACTATTTTAAATATAAATTCGGGGAAGAAGGTGAATTTATCTGCTATACGCTCCCGGCCATTAACAAGGCTGAACAGGCGCTCGGCAGGGTAATAAGGACTCCTGAAGACCGGGGATTCCTCGTTTTTGGCGAGGGGCGTTTCCTTGAAAACAGGGTACGGAACGGGCTGCCGTTATGGATCCGGGAAGAGCTGATCGCGGTCGACCTGAACATGTTTCAGGAGATGGTATTGTCATGGAAATAATGAGCGGGTCATGCAGGCTGGGCCTGTGGTTTGTCCATGTCTGGTGGTCGGGGACATGCGTCAACCGGGTAATTTTTTCAAGGACCGGTATCCCCGGAAATGTACCCCTGCCATTCAAACGATATTGTTCCGGAAGGGAAGAACCGTTCAGTTTGATGAGAAGCAGCGCCATTACCCATTCTACCCCATACGGAAGAATTTACGAGGAAGTTGCAAAGATCTCCTATGGAAGCACGGTTACCTATGGAGAAATCGGAGCGCGTCTCAATACGTCGCCAAGGGTAATTGGCCAGGCGATGAGCAGGAATCCAACACCGATCGTCGTCCCCTGCCACAGGGTAGTAGCAAAGAACGGGCCAGGAGGATTTTCCCCGTCGCCTGAAATTAAAATATTTCTTCTCGACCTGGAGAGAAAAGCCGTTAACCGAAGATCACGTCCCCCTGGTACCCGAAAACCGTGATTCAATCGATCAGGTTATGGAAGTTAAATAACCCTTCTAATCATATTAATTATTAATCGGACGCTCCAAGATAAAAGGGATAAAGGGTGAAAATATCTCTGGCAGACCAGTCCCGTAATATTTTTCCCGTGACTGACTGATATCCGCGCATATTTTACTTGAACAAAAAACCCTGAATTCGTACATTAATACCGGTGACCATGAAAACTGCAATAATCCTCGTTGGCGGGGAGGCGAAAAGGGCCCAGGGCCGGGAGAAATACTTTTTTGTCCATCAGGGGAAGACCTTTATCGAACGACTTCTTGAAACGCTTTCTCCGGCTGTAGATGAAATCGTCCTCGTAGCCAGGGACCCGGGTCAGTGCGAACGGTTCGTCCAATTTAAGGATGTTACCTGTGTCCCGGATATAAGAAAGGGAATGGGCCCGATCGGGGGCATTCATGCCGGTGTGTTGGCCTCGAAGGGAGATTTATTGTTTATATCGGGATGCGATATGCCCCTGGTGAACCGCGATATTGTTTTATACTTATTCTCTCTCATTGATGGATATGATGCCGTAATTCCTGCGTGGGGTTCGGAAATGTTTGAGCCGCTTCACGCGGTATACCGGAAGACTGCCCTCCTCCGTTATCTGAACACTCACAAATCCCTGTCTCTCCGTGATATGATTAAAAATCTCGATGTCCGGTATGTCGGGGTAGAGAATTTAAAACAATTTGATCCTCTCTTGGCAACATTCGTAAATATCAACAAAATGGAAGACCTCAAAAGGATCAATGAGTACTCCACAGATTAATCATAACATCACTGCTATTTTTCTTCTATTCCATGAAATTTTAATGAATCAGGCCCGTGAACGTACTTCCTGGTGAAATAAAAATCAAGGTGATTGTGTAATATCGATCCTTAATATATTTCTGACTCTATCGATATTCAATGACGCCTCTCGGGGCTCTGCCTCGCCGCTGTGGCTCCCCCGGTTGGGATAGAACTGAATCCAATTACACGTGGTTTTAAGATTCGACCGCGAACCTATTGAATAGACGTCCTCACAAAAATGAGAGTAACGAGAAATAAAAACTCCTCGAATCAGGTCTGTTTGAAATCAAAATAATTGCACCAGCTGTAGGTCAGGGTGGACTTTATCCTATCCCCAAAATAATTTCAAGTCGAATTCCTGATATACATTTTTACCGTTACCGTCACGGCATTGCCCTGCATATCAATCTGGTACTTGCCTGATGACTGGACCGTGACATTCTTTGCAAGATCGCCGCCTAATGTTTTCCCAAATCCTTCATCGAGGACTACCTTATTCGTATCAACATTCCTGACCGTCACTTCAAACCAGGCATTCGGATCCGGCTGGGTCGATTGTTCAATTACATCACCCCGGCTTTGTGTCGATGAATCAACAGACCCGGTTTTACTTTCATACCAGATAGATCTCGTGATCATTTTCGGAGTAACCGCATAATTGATAATGAGGGGAGGACTAGTGAGGTCGTATTGGTACCCGACGGCATAATCGTTCAATGGCAGCGTATTGTTATAGATCTCTGAATACCGGATAGTTGCGGCGGTAGGTTCAGGGATGGTATGGTTCCTGTAATCCAAGGTGTTGCTATTAAGAGTTGACAACGGGTTAACCGGTGTCAGGTAGCGGGTGTCCTGAGGCAGGACTACCGAAGTTGCCGTGGGTGTTACACCCTGGGAACTGTCGCTGCCTGCAGTGCCTGCTGTGTTGTCCTGGTTACTTCCCGAACCTCCTGAACCCGGGACAAAGTAATTAACCCCTGATGTTGGAGAAGGAGTAGGTTTCGCATCTTTCGTGGGGACGATGCACCCTGCCGAAATTACTACCGCAATTATCAAGGCGACAACGAACAGGTGCTTTAGTTTCAGGATCATTGATTCAGAATTATTCCCATCTCTATATATTCCTTTAGAATCGCGCACCTGAATTGTATCCGAATACCCAGCGGTAAATCCGAATCGATCCTGATACGCCTATCAGGGCTATTAGATAGATTAATAGTACCCTCCAAATGAAATGGCCAGGTTCTTACATTAAAAACGCAGAAAAAAAAACGAAAAAAATCAATCCAATCGTTTAAAAACTCCCTTTTTTGCCTTTTTTATTTTACATTCAGGGCACATCCATGTGTCAGGAAGTTTTTCAAACGGTGTCCCGGGTGATATACCTCTTTTGGGGTCTCCTTTGGCCGGATCGTAAATATAGGCACATTCAAGGCAGATATACCGGCACGTTGTTGCTGCAGTATCACTCATATCTTCCGTTTTAATTTCACGCCTTAAAAGAATTTACATAGGTCGTCCCGGTCAATTATAAATTGTATGTTCCGTTCTGTTACTCATCGCGTTTGATCTGTTCTTTTGCGGTAAAGACCATGTCCGGATATTGAGGAACCATACGAATATTGATATATCGAAATCTGAATATACAATGAAGGGAGCGGTAAAAATTTCCGAAGGTGAAAAGAAAATCTGGAGTAAAAAAGAGGACCTTCTCAATAAATCCGATGAACTGGCTCTGAAAGCCGACCTGCTTGCTTTTGAGAGTAAATATGAGGAAGCCGATAAGTATTATGCCAAGGCATTGGAAATTAATCCGGGGAACGCAAATTTATGGGCTTTCAGGGGAATAAACCTTAGCGGAGGGCTCAACCGGGATGATGATGCGCGACGTGCCTGGGACCAGGCAAAAAAACTTGACCCTGATCTCGCACGAGCTGTTGAAATTCCAAAACCAGAAGAAAATGAGGCTGAAGAAATTATCGGGCCGATAAAATGCGATATGCCCGACAGTGTGAGGGAAAAAATTATGCAATTAATGAAAAAACAAAAATCTGAACTTGAAAATCTGAAATAAGAATAATTATATTTAGGCCAGGTTATTCTCCCGCGGGGCCGGCCCCGAAAACGAGGTTTTTTTTAAATTTTGCACTTTTTTCCGTTATTTTTTTCTATTCGAGCAATACCGGATACTTCATTCGTCATCCCCGGATGACCTCTTTTTCGGTACCTCCGCATCGAGATAGGGCAGTTTCAGACTTTGAACCGGGACATCTCTCTCGAGACTTTTAAGGCGATGTCATTCACCTGTTCGACAACTTTATTGACTTCCTGGATCGATGCCGAGGCTTCCTCAGTTATTGCTGCGACATTGCTGGCCTCTTTTGATACGTTGTTAATAAGCCCTGATACCTCGATAACACTTGCGCTGACTTCCTCGACACTGGCCGCCTGTTGTTCAGCTGCCCGTGATACTTCCTGTGTACTGCCTGAAATTTTTCCTACCGACTCGACGATCCCGTTAAAGGATTCTAGCGCTTCTGCAACATCCTTCCCTCCCTGTTGCACCTGATGGGAGGCGACACCAACGGCTTCGGCGGATTTTTGGGACTTTTGCTGGAGATCTCCGATCATCGTCGCAATATTTTCTGCCGAACCGCGTGACTCCTGTGCAAGGGACTTCACTTCCGCAGCGACCACAGCGAATCCTCTTCCTGCCTCCCCAGCCCGGGCAGCTTCAATGGCAGCATTAAGTGCAAGCAGATTCGTCTGGTTCGCAAGATCCCTGATGACCTCGACAATTTTACCAATCTCATTCATTTTTGAATTAATTTCACCGATATTTTCGTTAACGACCTGTGCAGATTCTCCGATTTTATTCATACTCTGGTCGGCTTTATGAGCGAGTTTTGCTCCTTCTTTTGAGAGTGAATCGGTATTTTTTGCAAGGTCTGCCACCGATTCCATACTGGAGGCAACTTCCTCAACTGAAGCAGAAAGATCTCCCATTACCCGTGAGACCTGTTCCATCCCCTGCGACCCGTTTATCGCTATATTGTTGACCTTCTGTGAATTATGGGCAATTTGTTCCGCCCCTGATGCAATCTCCTGGAGGCTCGCGCGTGCCTGCTCAGCTGCAACGGTGAGATTAGCGACCTGTTCATTGATAAGGGATACGGCTTTTGAAACTTGGATCCCTATGTTATTAAGCGCATTTTTGAATTTTATAAAATCTCCTGTGACGATCAGTTTTTCATCCCATCTTATGGAAAAATCGGAATTTGCATAGGTATCGGAAACCCGTATCGCTTCGTTGACCGGTTTTATCATCGCATCGAGGGTGGCGTTTACACCACGGACAATTTTCGCGAAATCTCCCTGGTGTTTTTCTGCGTCAGCTCTTTTTGCAAGTATCCCATCAACGGCAGCCCTTGTCAGCATATCTGCATCAGTGATAAGGCTTGAGAATGCTTCCCTGACCTGCTGAAGGTTATTATTTATTTCTTTGAAATTTTCCCACGTTTCCCTGTTATTCTGCGTCACCGGCGGGATGTCCATGTTAAAATTCAGGTCTCCACGGGCGAGAAGTGAAAGATTTTCCGCCAGCACTGAAAGATACGAGCTGGTAAAATCCGCGAGCTCTTTTTTTATTGTGTCCTGCCTGACTCTCTCGGTACTATCCCTGTAAACGGCCATCATGCTGACAATATCGCCGTTCTTATCAAGGAGAGGGATTGTATGCTGTTCGAGATAGAAAATTCCGGTTGGAAATTCAACTTTGATTTTTCCGGTCACTCCTTTTTTTGTTTCGAGTGCTTCGCGGACACCTTTTCCGCTCTTTTCAAGGACTCTGAAGTCGCGGAGGTTCATTTTCTGGAGCTGCGCCTCGGAATAACCGCTAATCAGCAGGAATGCTTCATTCGCCAGCTTGACATCCATGCTTTTTTTGGTAATCAGCAGAGGCTGGGGGTTCTGCATGACCATCGTAAACGATAACTGGCGCTGCTTTTCGACTTCCTCCTCTGCCTTTTTTCTGGTAGCATGCTCCTCAATTTCCCGTTTGATTGCGGGTACCAGGCGGGAATAATTGCCTTCGATGATGAAATCATGAGCACCGGCTTTCATTGCTTCGACCCCTAATTCTTCATCATCTACCCCTAAAAGAATGATAAATGGAATATCAACCTTCAATTCTTTAACCAACTGCAATGCGGGGATCGCGCCGAAATTTGATATTGAATAATCGCAGAGTATAACGTCCCATTTGTCCTTTGTGAGTGCATCATGCATGTCGTGAGCGGTATCAACCCGACGATGGTGTACGCTAAGCCCTCTCCTGGTAAGTTCAAAGACAAGTGAGGCTGCATCGTCCTGGGAATCTTCAACGACAAGAGCTCTTATTTCATCAGTCATGTGTGATCTTCTCTCTTCCCCAGATGAAATCTGTTAGTAATTCATCAATTTATGTGTATGCTTAAAAAAGTGGTCATTTCATTGGAGATTATCTTTTCCCTCTTCTCCTGACAGGTACATCAGGTATCCCGAGGATAAAATAGTAAGATGCACCCTTTCCCGGCTCGCTATCCGAGAAGGTATCTCCTTCATGCCGCTGGATTATTTTCTTCGTGGTGGCAAGCCCGATCCCGGCACCAGGAAACTCAGACCCGGGAAACTCAGACCAGGTATGATACCGGGAGAATGGCATAAAGAGATTATCAGGCGATCCGAACGTCCGACACCCGGTCATCGTTTATTGAATCACAGGATATATGTCTTCTGAAATTGGAAATTTCGAATTGGCCCTAAACATTGGACCATGCGCATAAGGGTAAAAATCTTCAGAATGGTTCCGCTCTGGGGGAGCCATTAGGGAGATTTACTTCTCCTGAATATTGTTTCAGTTCCAGGATTGTTTCAGTTCCAGGATGGCTGCTTGATCATAGTTGATGCGTTTTTTCAAGTTCGACCAGAATTGGTGCGATGGTTCCTGTATCGACACATCTGCGGGCCAATCGCGTAAGTTTCCGGATATAAAAAATGTGGGCTATCTGGAAGCTGACCAGAAGTCCGAATCCCAGGGTGACAATACTAATCAGAAGATAGCTGAAGGGATCCACCATGGTTAAACCTCCCTATCCGGAACCCCGGATTTATCCTGACTGGCATTGGACTGAACGTTATTAATCATGACTCTCTCTCCAGTTCGGCAATTAATGGAACGATGGTTCTGGCGTTTTCGCATTCCTTCGCAACCCGGATAAATCTTGTAGCATAATACCTCCCCGTTGCCATATAGCCTGATACTATGCCAATGCCAAACATGATGATTCCAATGATAATATAACTCAGGACGTCATCCATACCCCACGCTCTCCTTATGATCTGATGAACCAAAGATCAGATAAAATTATCCCGGGGGGGAGTAAGTATAAAAATAAAATATTAACTGTTTTTTTTAGCTTTGTTGAATCCCTCGTCTGTTCTTTTATGTGTAACCTCGACAGGAGGGGGTTTCGCCCCTCCCCCATCAGGATGGCATCCCGACAGGTTAGCATTGCACCGACAAACAAATATATTTCTCTGACCTCTCACTATTCCGACCAGGGATGCAACGGCGGCAGGGCAGAGCTCCCGGAGCATCGGAGCGCTCGAATTTGTTAATCTCCATGATGTCAGCAAACCCATTTTTTTTACCACTCATGGTGAATTTAAACTCAGAAAATTATCGTTATTGTTTTTCAGCGACCTGTTTTCGCAGGTTAGGAAAGTCTGTAACGATCTAAATAGTGATCTTCAAATCAGATGACAGATATAGTTCATCCGGGGTGGAGATATTTCTATAATTACATTCGCGCACCACAAAGGCGGCACGGGAAAGACTACCTCATGCCTGAATATTTCGGGTTTTCTGGTGAAATTGGGATATAATGTGCTGGTGGTCGATATCGATCCGCAGGCGAATGCGACAGCAGGACTAGGAATTGACCCAAATTCCCGAAAAAGCAATATGTACGATATCTTTATGAGCTGTATCCCTGGCTATCCGAAAGTCGATTTGGAAGAAATAATTATCAAGACGGGATCCGGCATCGATCTCGCACCATCAAGTCTTGAGCTTGTCGGAGCAGAACCATTTCTTTATAATCTGGATGACCGGGCTATGGTTCTCAGAGAGCTGCTCAGACCGATAAAAAAGCGTTATGATTTTATTATGATCGATACGCCTCCCAGCATGGGCCAGTTCGTGGTAAATGGCCTTGTTGCCTCCGATCGCAGGGTTATTACGTTCGATCGGGGAATTTTTGCCCTGAACGGCCTCCAGACTCTGATGACAATTTTTTCGGACATCAGGGAGGTGATGGGCGACAGTATCGTTCCGGACCTGGCAATCCTGACCCGGTGGGATAGAAGGATAGACGAAAAGCGAAATTCAGGGATATGGGCCTTTTTTAACAAATTATCAGGTCAGCGTAAGAAAACCGATCATGACGATGAAGAACGGATAGCAAAATTTGAAGAAGAGGTCAGGAAGTATTTCAGCCTTGTTTACACTGTTCCCTATGGAAGGGAGATATATGAAGCCCAGCAACAGGGGATTCCAATCTCTCATTTTGCACCGGACTGTGAAGCAGGGGTAGCCTACGCCCAGATAGCCGGAGTAATTGAGAAGTGGAAATAATTCGGGAGGACAGGATAATGGTCGATTTGGAACAAGGAGAATGTAAAACTGAAAACATCATGAATGAAAAACCCGGAAGAAAGGTTCTTCTCGTCGGGGGGCCCTGTAAACCTGCACTCGTCAGCCAGTCAATCGCGCAGGAAGACCTGGTGATCAGGCAGGTTGAGGGATTGATTTCTTCAGGGATTCATGGGGATTATTCCGGCAGGATCGATGAAGGAACTGTCGTTGACCCCTGGAAACCACTCGTAAAAGCGGTGAACGAGCTGAACCAGAGAAGGGAAGAAGAGAAGGAACAATTATCACGCCTGTCAAAAATCCGGGAAAGCATCCTCGAGAAGAACCCGATCCCGGTTCTTGTCCTGGATAACGAGTTGTCAATCAGGGAAGCCAACGAAGCATTCAGCCGGGTCAGTGGGATTCCCATGGAGACATTACCGGGAATGGCATTGAACGATTTAAGTATTATCTCTCAGACAGGAGGAGGCCCAATAGATGCGATGAAATTCAGAAGACACAGCGTTTCCGAAATGATGGTGGATCTCCCCTCGGGCGTCCATATTTTTGAGCAGTATAATATTCCTCTAATTTCCGATTCCGGGACAATCTCAGGGATAACAAGCCTCTTCTTTGATAAAACGCAGGAAAAGCAGGAAGAGGAGCAATTGAGGAGAACGATTGAAGGACTGAATAACCAGTTGCAGGAATGGCGTAGGAGTCAGGAAACCTCCTCGCCTGATCCGGTAATGCCGCCGCATGTGGGTCCAAACACTCACATAGATACTGCCCGGGAAAAACCCTTACAAACGGAGAATCAAGAGTTGAAACAGAAAAAGGAAGTAAAGAAAATTGAAAAGATCAGGACTTTTGACGTCGTAGAATTCAGTCTCGGCGGAGAAAAATATGCACTCGATATCAATCTCGCCCGGGAAATAGTTGAGATGATGCCAATAACCCAAATTCCGTGTTCACCTGCTTATTTAAAAGGCATAATGAACCTGAGAGGTGAAATAACCAATATCATAGATATTCATACCGTTCTTGGTTTATCAAGAAAAGAATCGGAAATTGGGAATAAAATAATCGTTCTTTCCGCTGAAGCCACAGGTGGACAGAATTTGGGGGTGATCGTAGACGATGTACAGAGCGTCATCCAGATCCAGGAGACTGATGTCGAGCAGATCGGAGAAAATCTGTCTTCCCAGTCCAGTAATAATATCAAGGGCATAATTAAAATTGGAGGAAAAGGAGCGGAACGAAAAGGAGATAGAGATACCGAGAAAGAACTCGTGATCTGGATTGATATGCTCAAAGTGCTCGAAGGGCTCACCCAGTTAAAAAACTCCACCCGGTAGATCACCATTTTTTAATGCGAAAATTGTTCCGATATTTTTTTACATCTGTTTTCGCCAGATAATTTTCTGATCATGCGAATAACGGTTTCTGACTGGATCTGGTAATTCGATGAAATATTATATTATGGGGGCACTCCAATAATTATTGACCTATTATAGTCATTTCATGAATTGTCAACTGCCAGGAAGAATATTGCGTGTCTTTTAACAGGGGCGATAAAACTTGATAAGGATAGGAATAGTTGTCGGTCAGCCAGCAGTGTCCGATGTCTTTACGCAGAGATACTATCAGGAACTACCGGATCGAATATTTGGGAAGGTATTCTGAAATTGGATGAATTTCGTGCATTAACAGATACGATCGAACATCTCCTCCATATAAAGTGTTCGAATTATAAGGAGGATTATATCAAGAGGAGACTGGCTTCCCGGATGAATGTCCTCAATATCCAGAGCTATAGTATTTACAAACGGTTTATTCTTACCAACAATGAAGAACAGGAAAAACTACGAAATGCACTGACAATCAATGTCACCAAATTTTTCCGGGACCCGGAGATCTTTGAAACTATAAAACGGGATGTCTTCCCTGAAATTCTTAAAAAGAAACAAAAAATAAGGATATGGAGTGCCGGTTGTTCTTCCGGCGAAGAACCCTATACCTACGCAATTATTCTCTATGAACTCGGATTGATAAATAAATCAATTGACGGTAAGATTTATGCGACTGATATCGATCTTGAAATACTGAAAAGAGCAAAGGAAGGTGTCTATGAGAAAGGGGCACTCGTAAATATGAATGAGAACCAGATCAGAAGATATTTTATCGCACGTCCTGATGGGAAATTTGAAATAAAACCGCAAATCAAGGAAAAAGTTCAATTTCAGTACCATGATCTTATGAAAGGAGTGCCTGTTATGCGTATGCTTGATATGATATCGTGCAGAAACGTGACGATTTATTTCAATGAAAACCAAAAACTGGAATTGGCGCGTGTATTTCACGAAGGACTAATACCGGGAGGTTTTTATATCATGGGTATGTCCGAATATCTTCCGCGGGATGTCGAGCATTTCTTCAAGACGTACCGGCCGCTACAGAAAATTTTTATAAAAGTCTGATTATAATTCAATTTTTTATACTTCAAGCTTTGATGAATCCCCGCCTTCGAAATCCTCCCTTTCACAAGGTAAAATCCTCCATGAATCGTCTTGATTTCAAAACGGTTCGGAAAATCCGATGCCACCCGGGGCACCGCCCGCTGCTGTAGCGACCCGGTCGTGGCAGGCCTGGTTTTTTTGGGAGATTCCTTCACCGGAATCATCCTGTCTTATGTCTGGCAGGCTAATCATTCACCAGATCCCTTACAGACTAATTTGATTTTTGATAATAACCTGGGCTGGCAATTTCATTGTAACATGAATACATCGCTTCGGGAATAATTCCTCTAAAACCCGGAGATTACATCGTCCTGATACTTCCCCGAGTGCCCTGTCATAATAGGCCTCTTCCATCTTGTAATACGCCTCTATAAAATCGGGGTTCTGCTGATCGGAAGATCCAAACATGGCCAGAATGTACCGGGTACCGATCTCCAGGGGGATCTCCAATTGTTTACCGTCGACATGAAGGATGCAGCAATCTGTCTGGACAATCCCGTTCCCGAAGAATGTAAATCCAACTTCAAAATCCACATGATGCAGACCCTGCATACCGAGATTGATAAAATTTATCAAAAATTGGAAAAAAAACAATAAATTTTCTTTTAATTCACAAGATATCGCCTTTATCGCCATATCTCGTGTCTGTTCGGGAATGACCGGTTCGCTGCCGATCTTTTTTATCAGATCGGCACGGCCTTTCATATGGCTGACCATAAGCTGCAAATCAGATGCACGTTTTTGAAATTCGTCATTAAGGACCCTCCCGGAAGGATTTTTCTTGTATAAATCCATGCTACCCGACCTTGTTATTCCCCTGATTCTGACTGGAAAATTCTTCAGAAATTGATTTCATCATTTTTTCACGATTTTTATGACCTCTAAGTTCATTCGCGATCAGGATGAAATTGAATCCGACGACAATAATAATAAGGGTGAGGCCTATCCAGAGCATTACTCCCTGGGCCAGAAGAAATACCGCCCAGAGCAATGCTACAAAGCATATAAGATAGAAAAAAATCCATGTTCTCACGTTCAGAACATCCATAGGCTTAGAGAGATCAATACCCTATTAATAGTTTCATTTATCGGGACGACTTGTGTTCTGGTGAAAATGTAAAAATAATAACATTATTATGATGTTTTGACAATTGGGTCGTAACCAGCTGGTATTTCCTGGGAATCTCTGTCACCAATGGCAAAAAACACGATCCTAAGTATCCTTTTTGAAAAAAGTATCCTTTTTGAAAACTGTAATATCTTAAAAAAAGGTATAGTATCAGTGTTGCCACTAATTTTCCCTAAAAATTACGATAAAGAAATGAAGAAAATTTTGTCACCGGCCTTTAAACGAAAAAAGTGCAGGGGTGTCTTGTCTTATCTCATATTACGATTGTCTCCGCCGCCCCCGAGGGTGCCCCGGCGGCGATTCAGAACGAATTAATGACGACATTAATTGAGGAATTTAGTATTTTGATAATCTGAAGGCAGGGGGTTATCGTATCAATACGATGGGACTCGTTTAGGATTTGAAAAAAACTGGTGGCTAAATTAACACTATACCAAAAAAAAAAAAAATAAAAAGAATAAGTTACGATATTTTTTTTAGAAAATCTATTTGTACCAATCTGTTATACAATTTAATAATCAGGAGAGTCAGAACGATCTCCCACTATGGAAACGCTTCCAGGATCGTGTCTCCTCATGGAGGGCGCAGGATATGAGCAGTACTTACACCACATCGCCGGCGGTCCAGGATCTTATCAGTCATGCTGAAGAACTCCTCAACATTGAGATCGTCATACACCGGGAGGCCGAAGCACCGCAATATGGTCTTCTCATCGACACCTATTCATTTGATGTGAATAAAAATGTAATCGTCTATTCGAATTCCCAGCTCGGCCTCCTAAAGGACTATATAATCGCCCAGAATTGTGTAAAACTGCTTATGCGGGGTGCCTCTCACAAATTGAAAAATTATCGGACTCTTTCTTACGATTCCCACTCTGCTGCAAAGGGAATGTACCAGATCTATCTCGACACCTTAAAAGACGATAAAACGCGGGTGCTCGATATCGGGCAGAAAAAAAAACTGATGTACTATCTCTTTATGCTGTTCCATGAATCGCTCATCGATCTCCCCTGGGCAATTCTTGGCAATCTTTACCTTACAAAAGAATGTCCCGTTCTTCATAATGCCCAGGCATACTTCCTCATCAAGGAGAGTATGAGGGATATGCATGAACTTGTTGCTTTCAAGGATATGCTTCCCCGGCGTTATTTTGTAATGCACAATGCCATGTATTATGCCCGGGATATGTTTCTTGCCGATATCACCGCTGAAATAAAACTCAATCCGCTGATCAATATACCCGAACTGCAGAAATTCCGAAATCTCGATGTAAAAGAGATGATGTCACACCGCTGGAGCCAGTCATACTGGTATCATACAAAACTTGTGGGGGATGCCATGTCAAATATCGTCAGAATGGCAGTTAGTATCGATTTCTCGAAAGAACTGTCATTAGACTTTTATGCCGATATGTATGCGCTTGGTGTCGACATTACGAACAGGTGGCTTGTAATGATGCGGATGCAGGACTGGTACCGCTGGGAACTTCCGGAACATTTACGCACAGCAGAACAGAATTGCGTGCAGATCGAACAGGAAGCAACCCAGGCAGTATTCGGGATATAATATAACAAATATATCCTTTTACATCCGCGTTTATTCGTAACAGGTAAGCTTCCGGAGGCATGTCCGTCAAATCATGTGCCGGCAGCTCTTCTACAGGCACCGAAATGCCTAACCAATCGTATTTAATGTACAAAGGAACTATAGTGATACACTACGGAAATCAGGAAACGCTTATCCTCAGGGTCGTCACTCCAGGATAAAATCTATGATCTCGAAAAGGGCGAAACCCTTAAACTTGCGGTAATAGCAGCTTTTGCTCTTTTTGGCCTGTTTGTTACCCTTTTTACAATTGAATTTCATGACCAGTTTTTCAGTTATCAGTTGTTTTCCTTAATCCCCCACCTTTACATAATTCCTGTTATCCTTGTAGCATTATGGTATCCAAAACGAGGTCTCCAGATTACCGTATTAATCATCGCAGCCCTCGTGATCCTCACGTTTGTGCTCTATAGCATGGGGATTTCTTTTGACCCCATTCTGTCGCTTTTTAATGCTGGACTGGATATCATGATCTTCGTCGCCGTGGCTCTTTATGCCAAGGACCGCAAACTCGTGGACCAGGTATTCCTCGAATTTCTCGAACGATCGGGTATCAAAGAAGCTGACCTTAAAAGTATGTACGAGACGAGAGGAAGGGCAAGGGTTACGTTTGAAGGGGATTTTGAAGAAGTGATCCATGCTCTCCAGAGTACCGATGAGGATGCGAGGGAAGAAGCCGTACGGGCGCTTGGGGAATTAAATGATCCGAGGGCGGTCAATCCGCTGATCCTTGCATTGAAGGATGAAAACAGGTATGTCCGGCGGGAAGCAGCTAAATCATTAGGAAGGATTGGTGATGGAAAGGCTATTTCCCCCTTGATTGAAGCCTTAAAAGATGAAGACCGTTACGGAAGGGAAGGAGCCGCCGAAGGACTTGCCGAAATGAAGGAGAAGGCATTCGTTCCCCTGATACATGCTCTCAACGATAATGACTGGCACGTCCGGATGGGGGCAATTATTGCTCTCCGGATCATCGGTGACCGTAACGCCATACCGAAAATAATTGAAGCACTCAAAGATGAAAACAGGTTTGTACGTCGCGAAGCAGCAAAATCGCTGGGCAGAATCGGGGATGATCGGGTCATCGAACCGTTAACAGGGGCTTTAAACGATGATGATACCAGCGTGCGAATGAGAGCGGTCAGTGCGTTGGCGAAGTTTTCCAGGGATGACGTTATCGACCAATTGATCGGTGCTCTGAATGATAGCGACAGCGGCGTAAGGCTTCGTGCTGTCCAGGCCCTTGAAGAGATAAATGATCCGCGTGGTCTGAGAGCATTGGGGAATGAAATTAAAAATGAGGGAAAAGTTTAAATACCGTCAGAATGGAAGTCGGCTAAGAATTTCAACGGTATTCCGGTTTAACCGGATTTTCGAATAGAACCATAAATATCTTTAAATATTTATAGGGCGATTTCACCATTGCAGCATGCTGGAGGGATCCAGACACTGCGAGGTGTAGCAAATGAAGATGTCAAAAAGAAATGAAGACGCGTTCACGGGTCTCGAGGCAGCAATCGTCCTGATTGCATTCGTCGTCGTCGCCGCCGTGTTCTCGTATGTCGTGCTCGGTGCAGGTTTCTTCACCACACAGAAAAGCCAGCAGGTCGTCCATGCAGGTGTTACCCAGGCCGCATCCAATATCGTGGTCAAGGGGAATGTGTATGGGATATCTAATGATTCAGCCCACGTCCAACAGATTCAGTTTGATATCGGTCTGGCCGCGGGAGGGCTTCCTGTGGATGTAGATAAAATCGTTTATACTTGGAGTACAGCTACTTCAGCACCAACCAATCTAAACCAGAGTACTAGTGCGGCACCAAACTCTTGGTGGATCGTAGCAAACAGCTCGGATGTTAAAGGTAGTTTACTTCAGGAAGGTCAGTTCTTTACAATAAGAATCCAGCCAACAGATGCATTGAATCCGAGAGATACATTCAATCTCGAACTCAAACCTGAAAATGGTGCAGCTCTTGGAGTCGACAGAACCATTCCGGCAGGTATTACAAACACAACATTACTCTACTAATCATACCCCTTTTTCTGGAATTATCAATTCTTGCATATTCCGATGCTCCAACTGGTGAGCACCTTATCTATTATTGATGAAATGCTCGATGTCATCTGTTAACATCATGCATAGTGCATAAATTTAATAACAAGTAATAGGGAAAAATACTACGTACCATGGCAGTGAACCAGGCGCAGGTTGATCACATCATATCAACAGCCTCTGCCGATGATCCCGAAGTAAAACTGCTGAAACTGCAGGATGAGGTTGACCTCCTTAAGACATCTATCAAGCGTCT
>DATKKE010000016.1:0-18597 GCA_035543455.1 Methanoregulaceae archaeon | reverse complement strand
AATGATCGGTCCACGGTACCAGGAAATCAGCCATGAAAAGGTTCCGCTGGCGGCACCCGAACCCGGGGTTGCAGTAAAGGTGATTTGCGGGGAAACTGCCGGAGTTACGGGACCGGTAAAGGATATCGTTACCGATCCGGTTTACCTCGATGTGACGATCGATCCGGGTTCCGGATTCAATATTCCGGTCAACCGGCATTATACCGCTGCTGCCTACGTTATCTGGGGGGTCGGCAGTTTTGGTGAAGGGGCAGGAAATGAGGTCAGGAACAGGGATATGCTTCTTTTTGGTGACGGGGACCTCGTTTCTGCGACGGCGCACGATGAAACACTCCGATTCCTGTTTTTGTCGGGGAAGCCGATCAGGGAACCGGTGGCATGGGGGGGCCCGATCGTCATGAATACCGAAGAGGAACTGAAACAGGCCTTCAGGGAGTACCGGAATGGTACATTTATTAAACAACCATGAAATCAGACGGGGAACGCGCAAGAGAACCTGATAAAGGGAACGATTCCGAAGAAGGACTCCATTTTCGTAAAAAGGCTGGTTCCCTGGGGGACTCCCTTTTTGATACAGGGTGCGGTCCGGACCTGGATGCGGATAAGGCTAACCAGTGGTTTCCAACGCGTGACGGGATCAGTTTTTTTCGTAAAAAAACTCCTTGCAGGCAAATTTTTTACGTCCCCGAGTACCGATTCGATGATATCAGGAAAGATGACATAGTCGTGGATATCGGTGCAAATGCAGGCGCATTCTGTATCCGTGCATCCCGGTTTTCGGATCATGTTATTGCCGTCGAACCACTTATCCCGGATATTCTCATGCGGAATATTGTCCTGAACAGGTCTCCCGTCGTAGTATTCAACCTGGCACTCGGCGATGGCTCGGTAAAGGAGGTTGCATGGGACGGTTTAAAAAAACCGATGAGGACTGCAACGTTAAAGTCCGTTATTGACAGGGCCGGGGGATGCGATTTCCTGAAATGCGATTGTGAGGGGGCTGAATGGTTCATCAGGCCCGAGGACCTGGATGGTATCCGCAGAATTGAGATGGAACTTCATATTCCCCCGATTTGCGGCCCGCCGAATCCGGCACTTCTCGATTATATGAGCCGCAGGTATGAATTTCAGCTGGACCATGTCCCGGCACACGGGCCGATGGGGCTGATGGGCTATCTCCATGCAGAACGGGTGGGGAACAGAACATGATCACATAAGCTCAATTTTTTTGAAAATTTTCGACTCCGTTAAATCCCTGCCTTGTTCTTTCTGCAGCGCCTCGACAGGAGGGGTTTCACCCCCAAGCCCGCTCCCGTCAAGATAACCATTGGGCAGGTTAATCGTGGACTGAGAAATTAATCATGTTCCGGTACCGTCCTTTTAACGACCGCGTCACCACAGTCTGGGGTGGAACACCAGAAGCGCCATATTGCCGAATGAATCTAAAATCATACGGATTAACATTGCATTTTATAAGTGAGGGAATATTGAAGGCAGGCTTTAACGGAGTCAGATTTCGGCTTTTTCCCGGGGTTCAATCTTCCATGAGGGAAATAATCAGTTCACAGAGGTCGCTGATGACAAATGGTTTTGCCATGACCCCCGAAAACCCATATTTCCGGTAATCGGACATGATCGTATCATTGGAATACCCTGATGCGACAATGCCCCTGGCACCGGGGTCTATTGCCAGGAGTTGCTCCATGGTTTCTATGCCCCCCAACCCGACCGGTACCGTCAGATCAAGAATTACCACATCGAACCGGTGCCCTTCACGCAGGGCCTTCCGGTATTTCTCGAGGGCTTCTGAACCTTCACCCGCGGTCTCAACATATACCCCGCGAGCTGATAACATCAGACTGAGAATATCCCTTATTCCCGCCTCATCATCCATCACAAGGACTTTCGGGGTCCTGGCTGTCATGGTTTTTTCCCGGTTTCCTGACTTTTTTTACGAGGGCGAATAGTCCTCCGGAGCCCGATGCCGGTAAAAGCAGATAAGCAATTTCCCATTCGGTTGTCGTCACGTACCATTTTGGCTCTCATGTGTCTCACAAATCGATCTCCCGTATGGCTGCAGCACCTGGATTATAACGTCCGGTCCGCATTAGAAAATCGGTTCGAAAATTAAAAAGTATTTCTTTTATTCTGTAGTTCCTATGGTCGGGATCATTCTTCACCTCTTTCCGGGTGGCTGATGTGACCTCTTCTTATAAACATGGAAGCCTCATAATTACTGCACCGTGAAAGGTGTACTCGAAGGGAACGAAATCCGGCTCGGTAAGGACGGCCGTGCACTCTATGACCAGAGCGGGTACGGAAGACCGGAAATTGGAGGCGAAGGCATCAGATTGTCTGCCGAAGAGGCACTTTATCTCCTTCACCGCAACCGGATTGATGTTCCAGGTTACGATATTGACAGGCTGCTCTCTCTATTCACTGTCGATCCCAATTTTTTCAGGAGTTACCTTGTGTATCGCGACCTGAGGGAACGGGGGTATGCGGTCCAGGCCGGACCCCATGATTTTCGTGTCTTCCGGCGGGGCGAGAGGCCCGGCACCGGCCATTCCCGGTACATGGTCCGTGTATTGTCAGAACGTGACCTCGTGGATTTCGGCACTCTTGTGAGAGAATTCCAGGCATCTGCCAATATGCGAAAGCAACACATCCTGGCCGTTGTCGACGATGAGAATGAACTCACGTACTATGAGATCAAGGTCCAGGCCCTGTCCGATATCGGCAAACCAGTGGAAACCGGACTTTTAAGGGGTGTTCTTGCCGGGCGCTATGTCATTGTCAGGGAGGTTGCGGAAATGGACAGCGTTCAGGGACAACCGGGTCCGGGAGAACATCGTGGAGAGCACCAGCCTGAAGGGGAGGGCACTCCTGCCTGGAATCGATCCCCAGGTCTTCTGAAACCCGGTCCGCTTCCGGGATTTTTCGGTATGCAGCTTGACAGGAACCGTATTGTTCTGTCATCTCTTGAGGCAATATACCTGATGCAGTCGGGACAACTTTCCCTGGAAAAAGAGGGGATCAATGTCACCCCCGGGGACTACCTGGACCTCATCGCTGCCTCAGATATCGAGATACACGAAAAAGTGGTCGTCTACGGAGACCTTCGTAAGCATGGGTACACACCGAAAACGGGTTACAAATTCGGTCATCATTTCCGGGTGTATACCGGAAATAAAGTCCATTCCGAGATGCTCGTGCACGCCGTGGCGGCAGATATGACAATGCCTGCGAGCAGCATCTCCCGATCGGTCAGGCTCTCACATAGTGTCAAAAAGAAGATGTTGTTTGGCTGTGTACATACTACAGGAATTCATTATATCGAATTTGCCCGTATTAAACTCTGAAATAATGATATCCAGGGAATAACAGGTTATACGACAGAGAACAGGTTTCCACTTCATGACACCGGAAATTAATCCATGGTCAAATCAGCCTTCGCTTGAGATCGAAAAAACATTTTCCGAATTTGGAATTTCCCCTATCGGAAATGCTATCGCCGACCTCCCGGAAGTCCCGTATTTTATACGCCGGGGGATAGTCCTTGGGCATCGCGATTACCAGATGATCGCCGATGCAATCGGTAACAGGCGCCAGTTTCATATCCTTACCGGGTTCATGCCGTCCGGTCACCCCCACCTCGGCCACCTGATGGTGATGAAGGAGGTGGTCTGGCACGTGCAGCAGGGGGGTAACGGTTACATCACTATTGCAGATCGGGAAGCCCATGCTGTCCGGAACACCTCATGGGAGAAGTGCGGTGAATACGGCAGGGAGTATCTCTCCTGTCTCTGTGCGCTCGGTTTTAAAGGGCAGACCTATTTCCAGTCGAGAAACGACCGGCTTAAGGATCTCGCCTTCGAAGCGGCGACCAAGGTGAACTTCTCGGAACTAACAGCAATCTACGGCTTTGGGGCCGATACCGACCTTGCCCACGCGGAAAGCGTGATCACCCAGGTTGCCGACATCCTCTATCCTCAGGTCGACCGTGAACCGGCGCCTACCCTGGTTCCAGTCGGTATCGATCAGGACCCCCATATCCGACTGACCCGTGGGATCGCCCATAAAATGAGGATGTTCACGGTAGAGGAACGGAACGGGTATATCAGTGTTCGTTCGAAGAATGCTCCTGATGTAGCGCTCGAGGCCGTTAAAAAGGCGTTTGCGCATGCAAAGAAGTACGAAGGGCATGTCGATATTAAAGAAGCGAACTGTGCCGAAGTGGCAGGTATTGTCCGGGAGATCGAGCGGGCACACGGGGGGTTTGCCTTCTATACCCCGTCATCCACGTACCATATCTTCATGCCGGGTCTGACAGGGGGAAAGATGTCGTCAAGTGTCCCTGAGAGCATTATCTCGTTCTATGAGCCCGAAGCCACGGTAAGAAAGAAAGTGATGAATGCGATCACCGGCGGAAGGATGACCCTCGAAGAGCAGAAACGTCTTGGGGGCGAGCCGGACAAGTGCTCGGTATTCCTCCTCAACCTTTTCCACATGGTGACAGACGATGCAGAGCTCGGTGCGATCAGGCGAAGATGCATGGCCGGGGAAGTCACTTGCGGACAGTGCAAGAAGGACACAGCCGAAAGGGTCGTCTCTTTTTTGAAGGATTTCAAGGAGAAGATGGACTCATGCGCAGACGGGATCGTGGTATGACATGGCGGAACTGACGCAGAACGAGAAAAGGTTGCTCGCAGTCCTTAAGAATGAGAAAAAGGGGGATGCGACTCATCTTGCCGGGCTGCTGAATGCTACCCCCGAGGCAACAGTACAATGGGCCTACCTGGCGCAGGACAAGGAGCTTACGACGGTCGCACGGATAGTAACAAATGAGTATGTGTACACCGACGAGGGGAAGGAATATCTTAAGGACGGGCTCCCCGAAACACAGCTCTTTAAGCTCATAAAACCGGGTGCAACCCTTCCCGATCTCCAGAAGCACAAGGCATTTAAAATCGGGTTTGGCCAGCTCCGCAAGAAGGGACTCGTAACAGTTGATGGGAGTCTGGTTTCAATGGCACCGGGTGCTTCGACAGATGCCGATGAATCCGCTTTAAAACACCCTTCTGCCTCCGATCCCAGGACTAAAGAGCTGATCAGACGCGGTATCCTTCAGGAGTCCGAAACGGTCCGGTATACAATTACTTTAACTCCCAAAGGGCTCGCGATCACAAAAAAAGGACTCGATTTTCGCGAGGAGATGGGTACTCTCTCCCCCGAGCAGATCATATCAGGTGAATGGAAGAACTTAAACCTTCGCCGGTATGACGTAACCAAGCTCCCCAGGAAAGCACATCCCGGAAAAATCCATCCCTACCAGCGGATTATCGCCGAGATGCGCGAGATACTTCTCGAAATGGGATTCGAGGAACTTTACGGGGATATTGTCCAGCAGGCTTACTGGAACTTCGATGCCCTCTTCCAGCCGCAGGACCACCCGGCCCGCGAGATGCAGGACACGTTCTATCTCCGGGAAACCCTTCCGCTCCCTGAGGGTTATGAGAAGGTGAAGGCGATGCACGAGTACGGCGGTGAGACTTCATCGACGGGCTGGGGTGGGGTCTGGAAGGAGGAGAAAGCCGAACAGTGTGTTCTTCGGACCCATACGACGAGTATCTCGATCCGGCATCTTGCGAAGAACCCGGTCCCTCCTGTCAAGGCTTTCTGTATCGGCAGAGTCTACCGGCGTGAGACAATCGATACGACCCACCTTGCCGAGTTCGAGCAGCTGGAGGGTATCGTAATGGATGAAGGAGTTACATTCGGTAACCTGCTTGGTATCCTCCGCGAGTTCTATCACCGGATGGGATTCGAGGGCGTTCGGTTCAAGCCCTCATACTACCCCTACACGGAGCCGAGCCTCGATGCCGAGGTCTATATCGAAGGGATCGGATGGATCGAAATGGGAGGGGCGGGGGTATTCCGCGAGGAGGTGACGGCCCCGCTCGGCATCAGTTATCCCGTCCTGGCATGGGGACTAGGCGTGAGCCGGATCGCGATGCTACGACTTGGGTTAAAAGATCTCCGTTATCTCCACCGGAGCGATATTGCGTTTCTTCGGGAGACCCCTGTATTGCGCCGTGTGAAGGGAGGGGTTTGATATGGCGGTTATAACGTTGCCTTTCAGGTACCTCGAGCGGTTGACCCGGACCGACAGGAAGACGATACTCGATAAAATAGCCTTCATCGGATCTGACGTGGAGAGGGTCGAAGAAGATCATGCCGATGTGGAATTCTTCCCCGACCGGCCCGATCTCTTCTCTCCGGAAGGAGTAGCCCGCGCTATGCGTGGGTATCTCGGGATCGAGACCGGACTGCCCTTGTACCCGGTGAAACCATCGGGAATCACGTTCACGATGGATCCGAAGCTCGCAGATATCCGGCCTGTTCTCGGGGCAGCGGTCATAAGGGGTGTCCGGTTCGATGACGAATCAATCCAGAGCATCATGTCCCTCCAGGAGTCCCTTCATTGGGCTGTAGGAAGGGGCAGGAGCAAGGTGGCGATCGGTATCCACGATCTCGATACGGTCAGGCCTCCTTTTCACTACATCGCGTCCCCTAAGAGCCGGAGGTTCGTCCCCCTTGATTTCACCGATGAGATGACCATGGAAGAAATCCTCGAGAAGCATCCAAAAGGCAGAGACTATGCGAGAATCGTCAGGGATTTCCCTCTCTACCCGCTGATCTTGGATGATGATGATCATGTCCTTTCATTCCCCCCGATCATCAATGGTGAACGGACCCGCGTGACGATCGACACCAGGAATATCCTCCTCGATACGACCGGCACAGACAAGAGGGCTGTTTCTGTCGCTGTCAATATTATTTGTACGGCGATGGCTGAGGCCGGCGCGGAAATCGGAAGCGTTACTATCGGTGATGAAGAAACACCCTCTCTTGCACCCACGGAGCGGACCGTCAATGTTTCGGAATGTTCCCGGCTCCTTGGGATCGATCTGACTGCACCGTCAATGTCGCTTCTCCTCAGGAAGATGAGGTTTGGTGCCGAGCCGGTGGAAGCAGAGAAGGTGAAGGTACAGGTCCCCTGCTATCGTGCGGACATCATGCACGACTGGGACCTTTTCGAGGACGTAGCAATTGCCTACGGTTACGACAGGATCCAGGACCTTCCGCCAAAGACCTATACGGTGGGGAAACCTCACCCGGTGCAGGTCAATGCCGCCCTTACCCGTGAGATCTTCTGTGGTCTCGGCTACCTCGAAGTGATGCCGTTCACGCTGACGAGCGAGGAAATACTCTATAAGAACATGCAGCGGCCGGAACATGCGGGAGTCCTCCGGGTGATGCACCCGATCAGTATCGAGAACACCGTTTTCAGGACCGAACTTCTCCCCCTGCTCCTTGAATTCCTTACCCTGAACAGGCACCGCGAATTCCCACAGCGCCTTTTTTCCGTAGGAGACGTGGTGGACTCCTGCATCACATACCAGCATGCCGCAGGTGTCGCTACGCACCGGGATGCGGATTTCTCGGAAGCCTATGCATCTGCCGATGCAGTCCTGCATGAACTCGGTATCCACTATACCGTCACAGAATCATCAGATCCGGCATTTATTGACGGACGCAGGGGTGATATTATCGTGAAGGATAAAACCGCCGGTGTTTTCGGCGAAATCCATCCCGGTGTACTGAACGCCTTTAGCCTTGAACAACCTGTTGCAGCTGTCGAGATCGACCTCAGAGCCGTACCGGGATATTCCGTGATGCAAGGTAATGTTTGACCGAGGACACGGTCATCTCGCCGTAATGGAAAACACTGGCAGCGAGGCAGGCATCAGCCCTGCCATTCGAAAACCCGTCATAGAAATGCTCAAATGTCCCCACGCCTCCCGATGCGATCACCGGTATTCCGCAGGTATCTGAAATCGCACGGGTAATGGGGATGTCAAACCCGGCCTTTGTGCCATCGGTTTCCATGCTCGTGAGGAGTATCTCTCCGGCGCCCCGTTCCTCCGCCTCTTTTGCCCACCGGATCGCGTCGATACCCGTGGGCCGGCTTCCACCGTAAATCACTACTTCGTACCAGCAGCTGGTACCATCCGGGAGCATGACTGGCGTTCCTCCCGGGTTTTTGGTAAAGTTTCGCCGGACATCCATCGCTAATACGATACACTGGGTCCCGAACACCCCGGCACCTTTACTGATGAGATCGGGATCATGTACGGCGCTCGTGTTGACACTGACTTTATCGGCACCAGCCCGGAGGATCGCCTGGATGTCGTCGATGCTCCTGATGCCGCCCCCAACGGTAAGGGGAAGAAAGAGGCGGTCTGCCGCCCTCCTGATCACCTCGATCAGGGTCCCGCGGTGCTCTTTTGAAGCGGTGATATCAAGAAACACCACTTCATCAGCCCCCTGGTCGTTATACCGCTGCGCAAGGCCGACCGGGTCACCCGCATCCCGGAGTTCAACGAAATGGGTGCCTTTTACGACTCTCCCGTCTTTGATGTCGAGACACGGTATGATACGTCTCGTAAGAACCATGGAGTACCATTCCCGGAGAGGAGTATATCAGGGTTATGGCGTAATCCAACCTGGCCCCCGGAACGGAACCGGGTAACCAGGTTCATGAAGACAAATATCAGTACATTCCCTGATATCGCGATCTTGTCTCGAAAAATACAAAAAATCGGAGACCACCGGGCCTGTACTGCTATTAAGTAATTCCGGGGGAAATAAACTAGGGTTAGGATGAGGAAGCCGATCTCCCCATCGCTGATGAACCGGGAGCCAGGATGTCCCTTAACCTGGATCCCCGGTAACGAGACATGGATTCAATCTGCCTATCAAAAGAGCCGTTACAGGAGTCACTATGAATACCGGTGAATTGAAGATCGAATGGGCACGCCAGTATATGCCTGTGCTGTCTGCAATCAGGGAAGAATTTTCCCGTGAAAAACCTTTCAAAGACATGGTAATCGGTATGGCCCTCCACGTCGAGGCGAAGACCGCCAACCTTGTGACCACCCTCGTCTCCGGGGGAGCCCAGGTCTATATCACCGGTTGTAACCCGCTGTCCACCCAGGACGACGTATCTGAGGCCCTTAACCATGTGCCGGATGTACATTGCTATGCCAGACGGGGAGCGACCGTTACGGAATATTACGAGGCGATCGACAAGGTTCTCGATGCACAACCGGTGATTACCATCGATGACGGCATGGACCTTATTCACCGGATCCATACAAGCCGGAAAGAACTTCTTGATACTGTTATCGGGGGCTGCGAGGAGACAACAACCGGAATCCACCGTCTCCGGGCGATGGAAGCCGTGGGGGCATTGAAATTCCCTGTTATTGCGGTAAATGACACCCCCATGAAGCATCACTTTGACAATGTTCACGGGACCGGAGAAAGCGCACTTACTGCGATCATGGTGACGACGAACATCCTGATCGCAGGGAAATACGTGGTTGTCGCAGGGTACGGTTTCTGCGGTCGTGGTCTTGCGCGAAAATTACATGGCCTGGGTGCGCGGGTGATAGTTACTGAAATTGACCCGAGAAGGGCACTCGAAGCCTACATGGATGGTTACTCGGTAATGACCATGGACCAGGCGGCCGGACTTGGCGAGATCTTCATCACGACGAGCGGCAATACGTCTGTCATTGTTGGACGACATTTCCGGGAAATGCGGGACGGCGCCATCCTCTCGAATGCCGGCCACTTCAATGTAGAGATTGATGTCAAGTGGCTCGAACTGAACAACGATGGTGTCATCCGCCGGGACGGGATAGATTCGTACAGTATCTCCGGAAGAACCATCCATGTGCTCGCAGAAGGGAGGCTCGTGAACCTGGCAACGCCGAAGGGAATGGGTCACCCGATCGAGGTGATGGACCTTTCGTTCGCCCTTCAGGCTCTCTGCTCACGGTACATCGCCAAAAAAGGAACCAGTCTCAAGGCCGGTGTTCATGAAGTCCCCCGGGATATCGATGAGAAGGTCGCCATGATGAAGCTTCACGCGCTCGGGATCGCGATCGACAGTCTGACACCCGAGCAGCAATCGTATATGTCAAGCTGGGATACCGGCACCTAGGTGGGTGGCCCGGGATATTCTTTACGATTTTTCCCTGGCAGGTTTTTTGAAAAGAGTTCTTCCCTGATACTAAACAGGTATTCCTGTGCGTATCCTGCATATTCACCAAAATAATCCTGGGCGAAGTGTCGCATGTATTCGTATGATATCGCACCTGCCGGCTCATCAAGGTAATATGCCCGGAGAATCCGTTCTATCCAGACATCGACAGGGAACGCATTCAACCTTTCGAACCCGAAGAGAAGCACGCAGTCTGCCACTTTCCGTCCTGCCCCCTTGTAGCGCATGAGCATGGACCGTGCATCTTCATAGGGAAACGATGCCAGCCTGTCTGCCCATTCGGGATCTGCGGCAATAAGACCGGCAGTTTCGCAGAGAAACGGGGCACGGTACCCAAGCCTGCAGGTCTCAAAAAGACAGTCCCGTCCTTCCACGAGAGATCCCGGGGCCGGAAACGAATACCGTACCACCTCCCCGGCAAGGATCTCTTTGCCGAATGCCTGGCACAGGAGCCCTATCCGACGTTTTATCGACGGGATATTGGTAAATGTGGCGATAATATACGACGCAAGACATTCCCAGGGGGCTTGCCGGATAATCCGGAGTCCGTTCGATCGCGCAATTGCGCGATGAATAACAGGATCCCTGTCAATATCGTCGAGTATTGTTGGAAGGTCGATATCCAGTGAAAAATAACGGGTGATCACGTCCTCGTCAGTACCGTTCCAGAAGAGCCGGTTTCCCTCCTGCCTGGCGGTAACCACCTCATCTCCGATTATACCAGTCCACATCCCCCCCTCTTCCTCCGTCCACCGGAACACCTGCCCGCATGAAAGCGTTTTTCCAAGGTCGAAGGGGGTCTCCCGGTCGAATGTCAGGCAATTCATGTTCGATTTTTCCGCATCGTACTCTGTCCTAATCTGATTAACCGGATGGAACCGATCAGGTACCGCTGAAACACGGATCCAATTTGTTCCGGTACCGGTATTGTTGTCTAAAGGCATTATTCCCTGCAAAGGGCTTTTATGGCATCGATGTATTCGCAACCGGAGATCAATGATCTTTCATTATAGTACCCTGAACCCTGGCCATCATCTCATTATTTATGTGCTCCCGAAAATGAATTTTCGGGCAATACATCGATACCAACCCGGATACCGGATCAGCACCTAATCGGGTATTCCGGCAGAAGGAGGAAGAATGACGAAATACCCGCGCTACCGGACTATAAAGATAATGAGTACAGTTCTCGTCGTCGTGCCTGTCATGGCAGCATTGCTCCTGATGGTGCCTGCCGATGCCGGGGTCGTCCATGCAGAAGGCCCCGGATGGAAGTTTAACGCAACGGAAACCCAGATTCTTAACCCTGCCACCGGAATGCCGTTTTCATCCCTCGGAGCATTGGATCGGGCTTTATATCCCGGTTTATGGAACGCCATGTCGCCCGCTGCAAGGGAACGGGCAGACACGACACCGGCAATAAGCCGTTCATTTGGCCTTTCCTACTCGCTCAATGCATCCCAGCAGGCTGTATCAAGGCAGGTCGAGGCCCGATCGGTAACCGAGGCTGAATACCTGTCCATTGTCCTGCCTGATCTATGGGCCGCAATCCCGGAATGGCAGAAGGAGCAGTACCGGAGTGAGCAGCACCACTCATTATCTTCCGGCCTGCCACCCGTAAACGGGCAGTTCACCGGTCCGTATTTCACGGCACCCGGTTCGTTTACTCCCGGCCCAGGTTCGTCTACCGGAGGGTTGACCTTCGGAAATACCGGCGGCTCTCTTGGAGAGTCCGGCAATTCCTGGTTAACGTTCGGAAACAGCGGGACTCAGAATGGTGAGGCCAACAGTTCCTGGTTATCACCCGGCCTAATCGCCCCTTTTCCCTCAGCAAGTTCAACATTTCCCGTTGTCCCGGTTGATTTTACACGGTATACCATGCCTTTTTCCGGCACCAACCTGTACCAGACTACCAATCCGGTACCCCTGGTACTGCCACAGAGCCCTTTTGCAGCAGCCGGGATGCCCACTGCCGGTAACATCCACATCCTTTCAGGCACCCATTGGGATGGATGGTCTGTCGTATAGATCTGGTTGAGAGCATCAGAGACCAGGTAATCCCGTTTTTGATTATTGTCCGGTAACAAGCCGGACAACAACCATGTTCCGGGGGTCGGGCCCTCCCGGTTGCCGGGGCCCGGTGGGATCTGACTGTCCTCCCTGACCCGGATGCTGAACAGTCTCCCTGCTTTATCCCGGAATAGTTACGTCTTACAATACTCCGTTTCTCCCCGCTCCGGTCGTGTAAATGCCGCGAGTCTTGCCTGATGTGCACGAGGGCCCTGGTCATGGCCCTGAAGGTGCTGCCGCCGTGTATGCCTGCGGATCAGGTCCCCCCATTCCGCGTAGAGGTATACCCGGTGTGCTGCGCTCATCACCTGCCGCATGAAACGGTCGGTCCCCTCAGAGTAGATGATCACGGTCCCGTTCTCGCGGGCGAACGCCCTGATCTTGTTTATCACTACCGGGATCAGCCGCATATCGTCTTCGTAGAGCGAGGGGTCGTGCTCGACGAAGAGGTACGTGGCATCACACCCGCTGATAATGGCGGATACCTGGTCTCCGGTGAAACCACGGCGTACCGAGAACCCGGTCACAGAGCGGCCGAGTCCTGGCAGGACCCGGGAAAAATTGCTGCACACGTAGAGGAGGGGATAGCGCCGTATTGTTCCCCGGCAACAATCCAGCCCGTCAATTACCACCTGGGGCGGACCGGTGATTACGGTGATCATCCGCTCAGGTATGATCATGTCAGGATGCCATTCGAGGTCCATATGCCGGACTATCAGTCACACGAGGCGGGGATAAAGGAAGGGCGGGCAGGGTGAAAGTGGGAACAACCTATAAAAAAATCTTACCCGGGAATTTCCTAATACCAATCCCGGTATCGCTTTTTGTGAAAGTGGATTGCGAGTGTGCGTCATCTTTCACCCCGCGAGGCATATCCTTTTATTGTCGGGGCAGAAGTGAATTTCATGGAAGTTGTTGACAACCTTCGGACATTCCTCGATACCGGGGAGGACTGGGAGCGGAAAAACACCTCATTACAAGGGGTATCCATCATCAAACTGCCTGCTACACGGAACAGGGCTGCGTCGCTGGCGATTGAAATAAACCCGCCCGATGCCCATGGCAGGCCGATGAAGAAAAAAGGGATTATGCTGATGAGCAGGGACGAGATGCTCGCTTTCCGGAAGATCTTTGGAAGCGACAAGCTGGAAGTCCTCCTGAATGCCGTGGAAGAAGTAATACCCGAGAAAAAAACGGCCGGAAAAGGTAGTGGGGACGTTATCGAGATCTAGGCTCCTGCCTCGCCGCCGCGTGGGACAGGATAACCTGATGAAAAGGGCAGTATATTCCTCTGCATGGGGATAAGCCCCTGCAGTATGCTGTCCTGAACAAAAGAATCTTAATCTGGGGGACAATAATGGTAATTATGGGTAAATGCCTTTCCTGGCTCAGTGCAGTGGCATTGCTCCTTATAATGTCGGTGTGCATGAGCGGATGCATGGAGGAGCCGGTAAAAAATATTACTCCCCCGCCCGGCCCTGCTCTTGTCGTGGATTATTACCGGACGGGAGGTATTGCCGGTGCCGACGAACATCTCGTGATTTTTGAAAATGGGGCAGTGGTGTACTCCGGGCAAAGTGGCCGCGGAGCCTATTTTATAAACGGGAGCTCGCTTGCCGGTCTGAAGGATTTGTTCAGGAGCACGAATTTTGCCGGGATGAATGAGTCTTATCCGGCGCCGACGCCAGGGGCAGATTATTACCATTATGCGATAACGTACAGGAATCATACGGTCCAGGCAGAGGACACCGGCGTTCCTCCCCTCCTCCAGCCAATAATCCAGCGCCTCAATGAGATTATTTCAGAGAAAGGTCCATTGACGCCCAACTCCTGACGGTTTGAAGATGCGATCGGTCGGCTGATTTCCAAAGAGAGAAAATAAGTGCTGTTTCCGGAAAGGCTCCGGGTTCCCCATTCAGAAACCGAGACTTTCGTGAACGAGGATAACGGTTGTCCTGCCCAGAGATGTTTCGTATGCGAGGATGACACCCTTCGACATCATGCTCCCGGTCCCATATGCATGCATCGCCCGGGCATTTTCAAGCGGAAAACAATATTCCCTGACCCGTTGCAGAGCATCATCGAGCGTCGGGACGATTTTATTGACACCGGCAACGATAACCAGGTGGCCGGCTGCGAAAGGCCATGCGCCCGTCCTGCTGCCGGATGCATCCCAGGCGACAAGTTCTCCCGTTTCCGCGACAGCATTTGCGGATGAAACAAAATAGTCGGCGCAAACAGATTTTCTGCGTAATTCTGCCCTTTTCCTCTCATCGTTTTCGGATGTCACCAGCGCGTTAATTGACTTCCACCCGCTCTCCCCGCCCTTCAGCAGGTCGGTAAAGCCGATCTCATTGAGTGTCGTCGACGATCCTGCCATTACCTCCGCGCCGCGAGGGATAATGGTTTTCATCAATTCAAGCGCATTTATGGCATTATCTGCCTGAAGGGCTTTCATACCCCTCTTTTCGATGTTCATTGCCGTCTTTGCTATCGTTGAGTCACCGGGTACCAGGTTCCATTTTTCGGGGGAGACCCCTGCCTCCCTGAAAAGGTTGACTGCACTGAGCGGGGTGATGGTTGCCATGGCTTAGTCACCTGGAAGAGATCTGGTTTATCCCCCGGTATTAATTTAATTTTTCCGTTTTCATATTCGTGAGGGGGTTCAATATGAATACAAAGAAGACAGAAAACAGCCTGTGATAAGGAACTGGCGGCAAATACCACAGAGAACAATTACAGCAACCGTCGTTCGTCATGTTCATTGTGATGCAGGTACGCTGAATATGGGATATCAATCTGATTCAAACCCGGTAATACGACAGATTTCCTCATGAACGCCACGTTATCGTGAAGCTATATCGGCTCCATAACAATTCCGGGGCAGGGCAGGCCTGGAAAAAAGGAACTATTAATGCCCGACATACAGGCAGCTCTGTATATCATGACCAAGTTTACCGATAGCATCCGCACGGCACCGCTGGCAATGCCTCATCTGTCGGACATAGGGAGCACAGGCATCCTGCATCTTTTTCTTCATCTCTTGCGTTGGCGGTGCAATACCGGCAAATTTGTACTGGGCGATGAGCGGGATAACATTGAACGTATAAACCCCCATTTCACCTACTTTTTTGGCTATCTCAACAATATGATCTTCGTTTATGCCTGGAATGTAGACCGTATTGATCTTCACGATCATATGTCGTTTTATTGCCTCTTCAATGCCTTTTAACTGGTTTTCGAGCAGGATTTTTGCTCCTTCAACGCCGGTGTACCGTTTTCCCTTCCATTCCACGAACTGGTAAATTTTGGCCCCTATTTCGGGATCGATTGCATTGAGTGTCACGGTGATGTTACCGACGTCATACGCTTCGAGGAGATCTATTTTTTCGGGAAGGAGCAGCCCGTTTGTCGATATACATTTTATTACGTTTGGAAATTCCTCGTGGAGCCTCCGGAGCGTTTCAAAGGTCTCCTCGTTTGCGAGTGGTTCCCCCGGACCTGCGATACCCACGACCTTGATATAATTGTATTTTTTTACGACTTCCCTGACAAGCCTGATCGCCTCTTCTGCATCGAGGACTTTCGTCGTTACTCCGGGACGGCTTTCATTGACACAATCAAAATCACGGATACAATAATTGCACTGGATATTGCAATTTGGTGCGACCGGGACATGACAGCGTCCGAATGCATGACAGGCTTTTTCTGAAAAACATGGATGTTCCTGGATCTTCCGGAGGTGTTCCGGGTCATACTGAACGGTTTTACCCTGCACCACCGTCTCGCGGTACCCTTTTTCCGGCATAGTTAACAACATACTTCTTCCGCTTCCCCTATATATAAAATTCAATATGTGCATGAGTGCGCAGATTATGATGAATTTTGGAATCTGGCAGAAGATTCATTCATTTGAATCCGGAGCCTGATTGGTCCGCTTCATGAACCGTGCCCATGACGGCATTATGCACAGAACTATATCCCATCTCATCAGTACATGTATTCACTATGACAAGGCCTCAAAAGTGTCCGAAAAGGACGCTCCAAAGCGGGATCCTGGCAGGCGCAACGATCGCTCTGGTTGTATTATCATTAGTCCTGGCAGGCTGTACCTCGCAGCCGCAGGTCGTAAAAGTCAATGACACGGTCAGGGTTCACTATACGGCATCGCTTGCGAAAACGGGCGAAACATTCGAGTCTTCCTTAAACAGCACTCCCATCGAGTTCGTGGTCGGCACGGGACAGGTGATTAAAGGATTTGACAATGCAGTCATTGGCATGACGCCGGGACAGACAAAAAACAATGTATTCATTCCGGTTGACCAGGCATACGGGCCACACCGGGATGATCTGGTGTACATAGCACAAAAAACCGGAGCACTTGCGAATTATACCCAGGTGCCGGGTCAGCTGACCTATGTCACCATGCGATTACCCAGTGGCCAGATTGTACGGTATCCCATTATCGCTTCGAATGCAACAACCGTGACCATCGATGCCAATAACCCTCTCGCAGGGCAGGACCTGCTGTTTAACATCACGCTTGTCGAGATCGTTAAAAAATAGCCTGGCCATAGCAATCTTTTTTCTCTCTCCCTTTCCATACCACGGTTATGGAGATAACCATGACTCATTTCGTGATATTTCATATCAACGAAACCGGAAAGGGGAAGCCCCTCATCAGCGAGATCAAAAATATCCGGGTAGACCTTGGCGAGGGGGCAGTACGGATTGAGGTGCTCGCGAATTCGGATGGGGTGCTGGAATTTCTAAAAGACCTTGAAATCGAGGATGATGTCAGAATGCTTGCAGAACGGGGCGTCGTTTTCGTGGTGTGCGCGAACAGTCTTTCAGCGAGAGGTCTCAGTCCAGGCCAGCTGATGCAACCGGTGAGACTGGTAGTCTCGGGAGTGGGGGAGCTGGTCAGACGCCAGGAGGATGGCTTTCGGTACCTTAAGATTTAAGAGGGGTATCTCAGGAACCAGCCTGCTTCCCGGTCCTCCATGTCCCGTCCGGAAGGAGGATCTCGAAGCGTGCCCCCTTTCCTTCAATTCCGTTTTCACTGATTGAAAGACCGGTAATGGAGAGGATCTCCCGGGAAAGGAAGAGATTGAACGTTGTGGTATTTCCTGATCCATACTCGAAAAGGTGAGACTTCAATGACACCGGGATGCCCCCGCCGTTATCCTCGATAACAAGGATTTTATGTTGATCGTTTCCGGTGGAATATATTTTTATTTCAGTAACATTGCCATTGTTCCGGATTGTATTGTCGAAAATATTGGCAAAAACCTTCTCAAGGAAGGGATCGGCAAACACCATCAGATCCCCTGTCCTGATGTCGATTCTGATCGATTTCATGGGCTGGGTTTCGGCAGTTCTCCGTATGACATCCCGTACACGCTGCCATTCGGGTGGCTTTATCCCGAGGTCTTTGTAATCCCGTGTAAACGTTATCTCCCTCTGTATCGTCGCGATCGCGTTTTCGACCTTGTTTAAGTACCCGGAAATATTCGGATCTCCTGCTAATTCTTCATTAAGGAGCTGGATGTATCCTGATATAGCTGTAATCTGGTTCAGGATGTCATGTCGGGTCACGCTTGCGAGGAGGTTTAATTTCTTGTTCACCACCTCGAGGGACTCCCGCACCTTTCTATGCTCCACGATCTCCTTTTCAAGACGTTCATTGGTAGCAATGATCTCGCGGGTGCGGTCTTCAACCAGGTTCTCCAGGTGTCTCTGGTACTTTTTCAGCTCGGTGATATCTTCAAGAATAATTGCTACCCCGCCAGAACCCTCGTCGAATACCATCGGGATCAGTTTTGTAATAAAATAGTAATCCTGGTCCCTGATCCTGATATCCTGTTCTCTTGAGCTTTCTTTTCCTTCAAGAGCCCTTTGGATGCCAGCGAGTATCTCCGGAGACAGGTAATACGGTAATGAAGTCTGGTCCATCCTTTTTCCTGTAAGGTTTTCCCGTTCCTGGTCAAAAAATTCAAGGAACCCGTCATTAATGTAGGTGACAGTCTGCTCCCTGTCGAGGATGAGTATTAAGTCCGACGAAAGGCTCATAAGCCTGGACAGGGGGACCCTTTGCGTCAGGGAAAAGACCTTCGCACGGCCGTAGGTCCTCATCTCAGCCTGACCCGATATAAGAAGGGTGTTTAGGTATTTTGCCGTCGAGGTCCTGTTTAATGGTAACAGACGTGAAATTTCTTCGATCGTCATGCCTTTAGGGTGATCTTTCAGAATATTCCGTATCCGTGCTACCTCGTCCTCCATCTGCGTTATCATCCCTCGATCTTTAAATCCGATAGATAATATTGGCTTACATTAATAGTATTCTTTATCAGTATAATAATTCCTTTATGGATAAATGTTATTGAATTTCC
>DATKKE010000015.1:0-19588 GCA_035543455.1 Methanoregulaceae archaeon | reverse complement strand
TCATAGCAGGACTTTCTACTGCAACATCTTTATCGACAACCTGTCTTTCATCACCGATTTCAACAATCCCAGTCCCTTCAAGCACGTAAAATAATACATCGACCGGAGTAACATGCTTCTTGAGTGACTGCCCAGGTTTGAGAGTTATCACGACTGCTGCAGTATCTGACGATTCAAAGACTTTGCGCACATCAACATTGTGAGGATTCTTAACGGATTCCAGCTTTGCAACCTCTATAATTTTCATTTTCATTCAGCCTTTTCAAGAATAATATACGGAATTAACGTAAGTAATTCCGATTTTAATGTTTCAATACCAATACGTTCCATGAAACGGGCTGTCCGCTCCCGGGGGTTCGCATAAACTTGGTAATATTCAAGGAGACGCCGGACGAGATCGAGTGCCTTGTCCTTTGACAGATTTTCGGCGATAACATCACCGATTCGTGGCCGTGTTCCACTATTCCCACCAAAGATAACTGTCCATCCCCTCTTGGTCCCCATGATTCCGATGTCCCGCACGTGACTCTCAGCGCAACACCGGGGGCACCCGGATACCCCGATTTTGAGTTTTTGGGGATATTTTGTCTCCCTGAACGCGTTTTCGACCGATTTGGCCATTCCAATAGAGTCCTGGTTCCCGTATTTGCAGGAATCAGTCCCGAGACAGGCCTGAACATAATGGAGGCATGGACCTGACGTCTTGTCGGCATCCTTGCCGAGATCTTCAAATATCGCAGGCAGATCTTCTTCTTTTATACCGACAAGAGTGATTCTCAGTCCCGAGGTAATTTTCATCGTTTGGACCTTATATTTACGGGAAACCTTTGCAATACGTTCAAGATGATCGGGACTTATGATCCCCGCAGGTACCTGCGTACTAATTGCATATGTTTTTCCATCCCGCTGGAGAATTGCACCTTCTATGTGACTCGTCATCGTTTACCACAATTTCGCTATGTTTTTTTCTCCTTCTTTTTTTCCAGTGGAGATTTTTCTCCCCCGAACATTCTTAGTGTAATAACTCACTTCATGTGCACGTTCAATCATCTGGGTGAACAACTGACTCTGGACAGAGGTGATGAAGGGTAGTGTGATTATTACCGCCATTTGATTCCCGTTCTGCGTGTAAATGAGCATGGATTCCCTGTCATCGGCAATAAAGATGCATTCAAGGTTGAATATCGCACCTTCGCGGTTAATGGGGGTGAAAAACATTTTTTCAAAGATATTCACCCCGAAAAAGTTCCTGAGGATACCGGCTTCGTAGAACCTCACACCTTCAAATGGGGCAATTCCATCTGCAAAACCTTTTGGGAACAGGATCTTAACCGGATGATCCTTCGCGATTGATGTGATCTGCCCCTGGAATTTTTTTAGGGTCTCGATGTTAAAACAGAGAATGATGAGCTCCTGTTTGACATCCTCCACCAGCAATTCAAGATTCCTTTGGATGGTCCAGTCGCTATGGACATACCAAATCGGTGAGTAATACTGCTTTGCATCAACTGACAGCGTCTCAAGTGCGGTTACACTTTCCCGTGCAGCAGTATCAAGATCCTTTTTTAAGAATGATACTACGCTGTCCGGTCGGACTGCACTGTACATAAGCGGGCTTCCGTGCCGTATATTAATGAATCCCTTTGCAGCTAGTGCGTTCAGGACATCGTACACCCGGGGACGGGGAACACCGCTGACTTCATGGATTCGGCGAACATTTGCTTCACCAAGTCCAACGAGTGTAACATAGATTTTCGCCTCATATTCTTTCAGCCCCAGTTGAACAAGATTTTCAATTGTGGAAGCCATCTGTTATCTGTTACTCTGTTAGGGACAACAGGATTAAATAGTTATCTGCCCAGGATTATACATGACACAAACGACACGTGAGGAAAAAAATATCGCCCTCGTCAGGAAATTCTTCGAAGTCGGGCCGTCGAAAGGAGACATAACGGAAGCCGATGTAATTCAAGGAAACGGCAAGGAACAGTGATTGTTGTGGATTTCAAAGAGGAACCACTGGATATAGCCGGGAAGCCGGACAAAAAACGTGAAGAGCTCAAGGGGAGAGTGCTCAGGTTAAAAGAACTGGTAAATTACCAGGAAGGAACCGTTGCAAGCCGGATGGTAATCAACAGGAAAGCTGGGAGCATCACCCTTTTCTCGTTTGATGAGAATGAGGGATTGTCCGAGCATACCGCTCCGTACGATGCAACCGTGACAATACTCGAGGGTGAATGTGAAGTCTGGATCGCGGGGCAGACATACCAGATGAAAGAAGGAGAGACGATTATCTTCCCTGCAAATGCCCCCCATGCATTAAGCGGGATCACAAAATTCAAGATGGTTCTCGTTATGATACGGGAGTGAACGATGGCTGGTAGCGATAATGAGGGAACATATTGTACGATTTGCGGAGGTATTCCGCCCGACAAGATAAAAATTAAAAAAATCCTTATCGACGGGAAAGAAACCGGAATTGACAAACTGGACTGGATTTTTGAGGATATTGCCGGTCGCAACTTTCCCGATGATAAAACCATTATCGATGAAATCATAAAACGAGTCCAGCAGTTCAACTATATTCCCTCAAAAAAAATGACCGAATACCGTGAAGCACTTCTGCAGGAATTCAGGAAATTTCATACAAGCAAAAACACGGGGAATAAAAATAGATAATCGGATCGAGATATCGAATGCATGATTATTGCCTGGTGCGGCGAATCTCAGAACCCCTACGCTCATCATGAAAATTGCCCGCAATGCGGAGAAGAAGTAGAGATCTTTTCAAACGATATTAAGGTAAGATGCAGCAATTGTGGTTTCGTAATCTACAATGATATCATCTCATGCGTCCAGTGGTGCAAGTACGCAAAGAAGTGTGTCAGGGAAGAGATGTATTTTTCAAGAAATTTCAACCATTGAAGTTATGGAAGTCGTAGCAGTTATTTATGAATTCCTGTTTCCGGTGCTCGCTTGCGTTGACCGGCGGCTTTAGATACCCGATCTCCGGGGTCTGGTGAGCAGGACAGAATGGGCAGAGGGCTGCATCAACCTCCCCGGCCTTCGTCCGTACCGGGCAGTAATAAACCCCCTCGAGGAATTCCACTTTGTCGCCACCGGGAAATGGCATTCCCACCGGATGTCCGGGAAGTCCCTGGACTAACATGCAGAACCCGGCCAGGAGAAATTTTAAGAACCTGATCCGGTCCTCATCATCTCCCTTTGTGCACTGTACGGAAACCATATTCCAGAATGCCCTGGCATCATCCGAGACGGGTTCACATAATGAAGAAAATGCTCCTTGCTGGTTCATGATCCGTACATTTTGGTATGTCCCGTGCAGGTGCCCGGTAATGGTCTCTTCGAGGCCTTTACGGTACCCGGGATCGATGTTCTGGGTTTTTTCAGCAAAATTCCATTTCATCTGCTGGAGGTCTCGTGGGGAGTATTCGAATACGATAACGGCTATGGCCCTGCCAAGTTCACCCCGGGTCTTTTTGGTTCCGAGCTGATTGCAATCGCTTACAATCTTTGATACTGCAATCGACTGCTCACCGGTATCTTCTAATCGGAAACCAAACATGGTCATATTCATTCGTTATCCTTTTAATTTCTCCCAGGGCCTTGTAAATATACCTCATATCATTTCTCCTTCAACAAAGGCTCTCAACGGTTTGCTGTTCTTCGCGGAGCCATGCAACAATAAAATAACAATAAAAATTCTGATCAAAAATACGCTTATTTTATCCTTTAAATATTAAAATAAGCCTAATTTATCATTAAAATAGCCAGATGCCTCAGCCCGGATTTGAACCGGGGACAACCAGATCTTCAGTCTGGCGCTCTCCCAAACTGAGCTACTGAGGCGTGGGATACCATATTAGATGTCAGAATTAATAAATGATCTGGTTTTTTGAAATTCAGGTGCAATATGACTATTTTCACCTGCCGAATGTTATTTGGAAAAATTAAGGGTTATGGTACCTGGACCCGGGTCGAATAATACGTCCAGTACGTATTGCCTGAACAATCACAGCCTTTGGCACTTAGCTTCACTGTGTAGGTTCCCGCACTTGCATAGGATATGAGCGGGTTTCTTGACAGCGAGAATTTTCCGTTCCCGAATTCATAATACCAGTATACCGGGTTTCCTGAAGTTGCATCGGTGAACTGGATTGTATGGGGTTTTGAGCGAACGACACTCCATGTGAAATAGGCGTTTGTCGGGCAGGAACATGGGTTAGGTATCTGCTGGTTCCCAAAAAGCCTTGTAAAATTGAAGCTCGTCGCATTCACCTGTATAGAATAATTACCACCTGCCGGTTGCTTCTGCTGCCAGCCGGACGGGACGGTCTCGTTCAGTGAATAGATCCCCGCTGGAACTGGATCGAACACATATGCACCATTTGAATCGGTTGTTCTTGTTCCAAACAACGTCCCGTTCTGGTAATATAATTTGATGACAACCCCTGGAATCGGCACATCATTTATTTCTTTTATACCATTTCCGTTGAGGTCGTTGTATTTAGACCCTGATATATTTCCGCGTACCGGGTTTAACTGGTTCGTGAAATTCCGGTTTACCAGAACAAGCGACGTCCCGTTTATCTCGACGGTCCGGTTCGGGGTTAGTGGAGATTGGGTCCACCCGGCCTGCGGGATCTCACTTAACAGGTAAATTCCCCAGGGTATGTTCGTGAAATTAAATCCACCGGAGCCATTCGTCAGTGTTGACGAGAAATAGGGGATTGTTCCGTTCGAGAGGATTATGTTCCAATTACTCAAGCCGATGCCCGTTGATGCATTCAGCTTGTATCCGCTTATATTCCCGAGAGTCTGGTTGTTCGTGAAGTTCTGATTGATAACTACAGGATTCGATCCGTTCAGCTGGATCAAGTACAACCCTCCTGCCGGACCTGTCTGAGTCCATCCGGCCTGCGGAGTTTCATTCAGGGTATAATTACCAAGTGGCAGCGGATCGAAATAGAACGCCCCGGACCCTGATGTTTTCCTGGAGCCGGCAAGGGTGCCATTCTCATAATACAACGTGATATTCCAGCCTCCAAGCGGGGTTAACCCCGGACTTTTAAGCTTATAGCCGGATATGTTCCCATATGTCGGTCCTGAAGGCTGGTTCGTGAAGTTCTGGGTCGTTACAAGCAGTGAAGTCCCGTTGATCTCTATCGTCCGGTTCGGAGTCGATGGAAACTGGGTCCACCCGGCCTTGGGGGTCTCGTTTAGCCAGTACAATCCCCACGGTATCTCGGTGAAACTGAACAGCCCGGAAGCATCAGTAGTATTCGTGAAATTGGGGGTCCCGGTTGTCTGGTTCGTCAGGGTGATCGTCCATTCGCCGAGGCCGGTTCCCGTTCCGTTCACCTTATACCCGCTCACATTCCCAAGCTGCTGCGTATTGTTGAAATACTGGCCTGGTATCAGCAATGAAGTCCCGTTGATCTCTATCGTCCGGTTCGGAGTCGATGGAGACTGGACCCACCCGGCCTGCGGGGTCTCGTTCAGCCAGTATTCCCCCCACGGTATCTCGGTGAAACTGTAAGAGCCATCGCCCACTGTGGTCGTGTTATACGCAGGTGTGCCCTGGGTAAGATTGGTAAGGTTGATCGTCCAGCCGCTCAGTCCCCATCCGGTTTCATTTACCTTGTACCCGCTCAAATTCCCTAACTGCTGAATGTTCGTAAAATTATAAAACAGTGTCAGATTATTGCGATTTACCGTGACTGTCTTGTTCGGGGTTACTATGGATTGTGTATACCCAGCCTGTGGCGTCTCGTTCAGCCAGTAGATTCCATATGGGATGTTGGTAAAGTTGTAGCCGCCAGAGCTATTCGTGATGTTATACGCAAAATACCCGATACTGCTATTCGTGAGTGTAATATTCCACCAGGAAAGGCCGGACCCCGTTACTGAATCGTTCTTATATCCTGTTATGGTTCCAAGTTGCTGGTTTCCGAAATTAACCGGTAAACCACAACACCTAACAGGTACCTCGATCATCGTGAGTTGTTTTGTCGGACTTAAACTGATATTAACAAGGATACCTTTTACTCCCCCACATGAGGGGGTGAAGTTTGTGCCGTTGGCGTTTGCATCAGCAATCAGGGCAAGAGCACCTGCCTGCTGACTACCGTTAAGTGAAATACCTCCCGTTGGTACATTTACCGAAACATTATTCGTAAGATTCCACAGTACGGCCTGGACAACATTTGAGGTATTCTGGGCCCCCCAGGCAAGGGAATAGTTCTTTCTTACGTTCAACACATAATTTACTTTATCCCACGGAGAATTTGCGATTTGGGGATATTTACTTACCAGTGCTGAAGGGAAAGGCGGTGTCGTATCTATAAAATATGTAGGACCAAATATAACTCCGGGATTGATCGTATTTGATGTGTCCGCACACCAGCCGGGATACTGTGTATTTGTAATATCATACCCAAAGCTTGGATTGATATGGCTGATTTGGGTACTGAAATAGGCATAATCGATTGGAGAAGTCCCGGGTATCGGGGTGCCTCCCGACTGGTAAAATACTTCCATATCTGGTTCCGGTGGCCCTGAAGGAGGCGGAAGATAGGGAAATTGAGGGACACAGATTGTCTGGTTGATGGAGGTAATATTTTTCCAACCCTCCTTAGGGGTCTCATTCAGGGTATAGATCCCTTTTGGAACGTACGTAAAGCTGTAATTTCCCGTGGCATCGGTCGTTGTTGTGGCATAATAAGAAAAAGTGTCGTTTTTGAGGCTAATTATCCATCCTTCGAGGCCTGGTTCACCGGGATCACGTTTTCCGTTTCCATTCAGATCATTCCACTTATAACCAGTGACATTGAATGTAAGGACTGGCTGGTTTCCAAAGTCCACATCAGTTATATGGGCATGCCCGTCTGAGAGAGTGAAGTCATATCCGTTTTTGCCCTGAGTCTGAAGAAATCCGGGCTGCGAAATCTCTTCTACATGATAAGTATCGTAACCGGGGCCATATGGAACATAGAATTCATATTCGCCATTTTCATCAGATACATCGGTTGCCGACCACCCTGATGAATTTGAAATCCTGATCGTCCATCCCTTGAGGACGGTTTCATTTAAATTCCTTTCCCAGATGCTATTGCCATTGTCATCGCTGTATTTGGTCCCCTCAATCTCACCCTGATGCTGGAAATTACCGAATTCCTGGATTACATCGAATGGGGCTATATTATCTTTTCCAACGTTTATCTGTATTGCCAGACCATCAGGATCAATACCGATAGTCGCATTGTATGCAAATTTCTGTTGTCCGGTAAGGGTAAAACCATTCGTAGCGATGCTGGTTCCAAGAACTCGGTCTGCCCTGATAATCAGGTGAGTTTGTGCAGTCCCAACCTGGTTGATCGCAACCGAGTTGTTATTGATAGTGTACGTTTTACCATCCGAAGTTAGTACCAGATTGGAAACCTCGGTTTCCGTGAATGTGGTAAGGGGAGTATTTGCCCTTGTATAAATGTCGATCATGTCGATCGGATATCTTGTTCCTGTCAGGTTAGCAGGACCGGTAATAGACGTAGCAACAATCGTTGAATTAGAGGAACTGACCGGGCCGATAACGGTATAATTTATTGCATTTGCAGAGTCATTCGGATCATAGCTTAAAATAAAATCATATTGAGTATCGTTTGCCCAGTATGGGTGAATCCCATCCCTTGTCTGGTTGAGAGGTGCGGGACTGGATGACGAAAATGGGTTCCATTCGATATCCTGATGATAATTGCCACTGGTTCCCCAGAGCGATCGGGAGGCAAATGCGATATTATTTCCCGGCAGTAATTGGCTGGCAACCGACGAGTTCGCTATTGATTGACCCGGGTATTCCGTAGTATTCTTAAAGTCGGCAATAAGTTCAGTCGGTGTAAAATTATACCAACCTGGGTGTTCACTGAGGTTCTCCTTTACAAGATATAATGTATTTTCGTCGAGCCCGGAGAATAGGAACGTTCCTTGGCTGTTGGTAAGCTGCGACATGCCGGTGTAACTCCCATCGGAGAGGTAATAAACAGAAAAATTCCACCCGGCCAGGCCTGTTTCCGGATCATCAGGGTCGAAAAAAGGATCAAAATGTCCATTCTGGTTGAAATCATTATATTTCAATCCCGATATGTTCGCACCATGAACTGAAATGCATAAAAAAAGTAATCCAATTACCAAAATCGTAAGTAATAATCGAACATTTTTTGCAACCGCCATGTAACACCAATTTTTTAAAAATAGAGTATATACTATTAAAATTTTTCGCTTGTTGGGAGTATTACATCAAAAATTACGCGCAATTTTTAAACCCGATGGTTAAAAAATTTAGATAATTATATCGTAATTTTATATCCGGACTGGTATGCCACAGTTTTCTGGAAATTCTGGATTAGTCCGTTTGCGGTCGATTGTTCGTTATATTGAAGGTCGAGGTCTTTCCGTCCTCCGCCACCCGGGCACCCCGGACCTGCCTCCTGTTTATGGATATTAACATATGCTGAAACATCACCAACAGCCGGATCGGCACTGATGCCATGGAGGCTTATCGAATAATCAAGTTCAACCGGGGGCCCGTCCACCCTTGGTTTTGGCGGCCAGAATTCAGAACCGTCGCTGGCTGCGTTCTCCGCCACACTCCGCACCATTGCACTGGTTGCAACCGATGCTTCCGATACATCAAGATCGCTCCCCGATTTGATGATATTACAGAATGGTGGCGCACAATTTCCAATTGCACCGTGTGCAAACGGACAATCGGAAATGAATGCAACGAGCGATGTCGCATTACCGACATTGTCCTGGAGAAGCTCTTCTCCTGAGGTCATGCGTCCTGCATCCAGGGCCGAGAAGGTAACGATTTTCCCAGCTTTTACATTAAATTTATCGATAGTTTGTGGGGACGAAACGATCCCCATGTCTTTGGTATAGGTGGTAGCCCCATTCACCGCCATGGTGTTCTCGTTATAATAACTTGCCATCTGGACTTCTCCGGCAGGGTTGAGTGGGGGTTCGGCAGTTGTGGTCCAGTATTGATATCCGGGGGGGAGATTTGGAAAAGGAGAAGAATCAAATTGGCCATTTCCTTCAGGAACATATACCCAGCCGATATAGACACCCGAATTATCAGGATCCGGAATCCCATTCCAATGACCAGTTCCTTCAGTATTAAGAATCGCCTGATTTTCACCAAAGTTCAGATTAGCATCAAGTACCTCGCTGCTCAGTCGCCAGGCAAGGTTGTTGTCGTGGGTCACCGTACCGACCGCATCAACCCCGGTCGCTGTTACCAGGTTCTGGATTTCAGGAGTGTTTTCAGGGGGGACAGATGCTGACACAGGACCAGTCAATACAAAAAGCACGATAAGCAATGCAGGGACCAGCAGAAGAATTCGATTTAACATGATATACACCGGAGTCGCAACAATTACGCTGAGCTGTGGGAACAAAGTTAAAAAAAATTGTGGTTTGAATTTTCGGCCTGATGGATTCCGGTTCGGGAATTCCATGAGACCGTTCTCATTGATCTTATATTGATGAATGACTGGCAGGTTATTATCCCCCGTATTCCGGGAGACCCGGTACCCATAATTCAGAAGAATATGCAATCATTACAATTTTATATCACCGGGGCGGATTCATTGAGGATGGGTATCCGGTTGCTTAAAAATAAGAACGAGGAGTCACCTGAGATCGACCAGGTCCGGGAAAGGACATCTAAGGTGGTCCATATCACTCACAATGACCTCGATGCGGCGGGAGCGGATGCAATACACCGGATGGCCTATGGAAAGATCGTCTCGGTATTTTCATCGGTTGGCAAATTTCCCTATATACTGGATGGAATAGCCGATATACCGGGAAACGGGGATACAATCAGTATCAGCGACCTCGGCTTCCCCAGGAATGCCGAACGGATCCTCAAAAAAATGAAAGCAAACGGGTGGGTAATCGAATGGAGGGACCATCACCGCTGGACCGATGAGGAGACCGCCACGGTTAGAAATGTCGTTGACCTTCTCCATATCGACACATCCCTGTGTGGATGCGGCATCTGTGCGAAAGACCTCCAGCCCGATAACCAGGTCGCAGCAGAGGTAGCACGGGTAGTCTGCGATTATGATTTATGGAAGCACGAAGACCCACGCTCAGCAGTGCTCGGTGAAGTACTCCAGAGAAGAAAAAACCTGGAATACGTCAGGGACTGCCTGTCCCTCGGTATATTCTCAGACAGGACTATAGAAAAAGAATATGCCGATATCCATACCGAGATGCAGCATTTAACAGAAAAAAGCAGGAAAAAAGCAGTTATCATGGGCAAAAAGTATCACGTCGTTTTTGCGCCCCTATATGGCTATCCGAGTGAAACCGCCGCCTATCTTCGTAAATCTCTCCAATCCGATATCGAGGTGATCATTTCTCCCGGAGGGAGATTTTCCGTCAGGTCTGTCCCTCCCATCAGTCACCTGATCGCCCGTGAATTCCATGGGGGTGGCCATCCCCATGCAGCAGGAGGGAATTTTGATTTTAACTTAAAAGATCGGATATTATACTTTCTATTCAGAAAAAATGAACATTTTGACCGGTTTGTTGTTGTCTCAGAATCATTCTGAAAGGCTCCTGGTATAGGATGAGGCCGATACGATGGTTTCCCAGTACCCGTCGGGTTGTCCCTGGTAATAACCCCCGACCGAAATCTGCCCCGGATCCCAGTAACGCAGTGCCCGGGTGACGGTCTCCTCTGCCGGGTCGAGGAGGATCAGGTTGTTTACTTTGTATTCCTCGGTCATGCCAATGATCAGGTCCAGTCCGCCGGGAGAAATAGCAATTGTGTCCTGATATTCAAGAAGCAGCTCGAGGTCCGGTCCTGTATGTACAGGATTGAAGAAAAAAACCTTTTTACCGGCCATTAATTCAAATTCCTCAACAACCGGCTCTTTATAAATCAATATGTGACCTGACACACCAGCATCCCTCATTTCACGGAGAAAGCGCCTGTACCGGGAAAGCAGGGCTGAGCTCACCTCTTCAGCATCCCCATAGTACATATCCTCCAGCTCGAATCCGTGCGGAGCAGGAATCGCCATACGGAACCGGTACCCTGCATTGAGCAGTTCCATCATATCCGATAAAACGGGTTCCGGATCGATATCGAGTTCGCCGGTGATAATGGCATCGCGGACACCTTTCAGACACCCCATAATGCGATCGCGATAGAACACGCCACCTGCACAAAGGGCATCCACCCCGGCGGTCTTCTGGATACTAATCAGGTGGAGAAGATGAAAAAGAAGAATGTCACCCCCCTTATGATGCCGTTCCCTGATCCATTCCTTGATTGCATCCCTATCGGATTCCCCGGAAAGGTCGGATCCGAGTGAAACGGTCTGGAATTTTATGGTTTTTTTCATTATACATCCTATTTATAGCATCACCTTCAAAAATAGTTGTGATGAGTGATGAAACGGTCCTGGTGACATGCGGATTACCGTATACCAACGGCCCCTGTCATCTCGGCCATCTCAGAACATATGTACCGGGGGACTTTTATGTCAGATATCTCAGGAGATCGGGAGAGAAGGTCGTATTTATCTGCGGAAGCGACAACCATGGAACCCCGGTGGTCGTCAGCGCCGAGGAAGCGGGCGTCTCTCCGAGAATCCTGGCAGAAAAATATCATACCCATTTTCTTGAAACCTTCAGGCGCATGAATGTCGTATTCGACCACTTCGGTATGACCGACGACCCCGAGAACCATCACCGCACGAGGTCCATCATACAATCGTTGCTGGACAACGGTTATATTTATCCGCAAATTGTTTCCCAGAGCTATTGCACGAAATGCAGGCGGTTCCTGCCCGACAGGTACGTCGAAGGTATCTGCCCGTATTGCGGGACTCCTGCCAGGGGGGACGAATGTGACCAGGGTTGTGGACGGCACCTGGAACCGGGAGAGATCAAGGAACCCGCATGCAGGATATGCGGTACGCGAGCTGAATCAAGAGATCAGGAGCATTATTTTTTTAAACTGAGCGAATTCAGAGAGTTCCTTCTATCCTATCTGGGAGACCTGAAAGGGACGTCGAATGCCAGGAATTATTCAATCGGCTGGGTAAAGGACGAGCTCCGGGACTGGTGTGTCACAAGGACACTCGACTGGGGTATAAAATTTCCCGGAAGGGACGATCTCGTGGTATATGTCTGGGTCGATGCCCCGGTCGGGTACATCGCATTCACCGAAGAATGGGCATCAAAAACCGAACGCGACTGGAAACATTTCTGGTGCGGGGAAGATACGAAAATTACCCATTTCATTGGAGGTGACATCATCTATCACCACTGTATATTCTGGCCTGCCCTTCTCAAAGGCGCAGGGTACAATACTCCCTATTCCGTCGTTGCAAGCGGCATGGTTAAAGTGGACGACCATAAATTCTCCAAATCACGCGGTTATGTCGTCTGGACGAACGAAGATTATCTGGACAGGGGGCTTTCACCGGATTACCTCCGGTATTACCTCCTTTCCTATACCAACCATACAAAAGAACTCAATTTTTCGTGGAAAGTATTCCAGGAACGGGTAAATAATGAACTGGTAAATACTCTTGGTAATTTTGTATACCGGACGCTTTATTTCGCCCACAAAGAATTTGGCGGGATACCGGAAGGAAAGCCCGGAAAAGAGATCCTCGAAGAGATCGAAAAAAGTCTTGCCGGGGTCGATTCTGCCATACGTGAATATGATTTTAAGACCGCTGTCGACTCGATGATGGCACTCGCGGCATTCGGGAACAATTACATCCAGGTGAATGCACCATGGAAGCTGATAAAGACAGACCGGGATGCAGCCCGGAGTGTGATCCTGAACTGTCTGCAGGTTGTCAAGGCACTTTCCCTTATCATTGAACCCGTTATCCCGGTCAAAGCCGATGCCATCTGGAAGGGGCTCGGGTATACCGATCCAGTCCAGTCCCATCCCGTCAGGGAAAGTCTTCTTGGGATCGAGCCGGTAAACCTTGTTCCGCCAAAACCCCTGTTTGAAAAGATCGAGGACGATCTCGTAAAAGAACTTGATACATTGCTGACAAAAAGAGTATCCGAAGCTGGTCAAAAAAAAGATAAAATGCCTGAAATAACAATAGAAGATTTTTGCGGGATGGATATCAGGACAGGGACGATAATGTCGGCAGAGCCTGTGCCAAAATCGTCAAAGCTCCTGAAATTAACGGTCGATATCGGTACTGAAAAACGCCAGATTGTAAGCGGTATTGCACAGTTCTACAGACCTGATGATCTCGTTGGGAAATCAGTCGTTGTCCTGGTTAATTTAAAACCGATAAAAATTTTTGGGATTGAAAGTAACGGGATGATCCTTGCTGCAGGGGATAAGGCATCCCTGCTCGTCCCGGAAAACGGCGTGGACCCGGGAACAAAAATCAGGTAATGTTCCCGGATTTTGTTTTCTCCTGAATGCTCGAGATTGACCCGCGGATGACCTTTATTACTTCGCCGGACTGCTCGAACTCGAGTTGCTTATGAAATGCATCGACGGAGGCCGTTCCACCCAGTTTTCCAAGTGAACCGGCGACACTTTTCCTGACAAATTCATTTTCATCGTTGATCCTGGCAATCAATGGCAGTTCTGCACTCTGATTGCCGATCATACCCAATGATTTCGCAGCCATATACCTGACGTGATCTTTTTCGTCATCGAGTGCCGCTGCCAGAAGCGGGATGGCATCCCTGTTCTGCATCATCCCGAGCGCTTCGCACGCTCGGTACCGAACTTTCCATTCCTTGTCCCTGAGAAGTCCCGATAAAATATCAAAACCCTGCTGCCCCGACTCTGCAAGTGCTCTCGTCGCCTGTTCACGGACTCCCTTATCGGGATCCCTTAATAGTGCCCCGAGATAACCAATCTCTTCCTTATTTTTCATCTGGCCAAGAAAGAACGTGGCAAATCTTCGCACATGCGGGTCGCTGCTATTTTCAATGGACTTGTAAAGAGCTTTTCGTCCATCCTCCGCTGAATAGACGGGCGAATTTTTTTTGGGTGATTCATCAGTTCCTGTCATATCGTCACCAGGAATATATTATCCCATTTTTGCGCCCGAAGTTTAATATCCATCTTTTTTGGATCAGAAGTGAGATTCTTCTTTCGCGATCCGGTCTTTCAATATGTGTTATCCTGATACCCGGTTACGAATGGGCCAAGATATCATCCGGATTACCAAATCAAAAAAATTGGTATGCATCTCGTCTCATCAGAATGCCCCCGGACATATAGCAATATGAGGTTTACAACTATTCAAAGAGGTTTTAACCAGTATTCCTGAAATGAGTTTATAATGGCTTAATCCCAAAGATATTAGTGTTTTTCAGGGGGTCTTTAACCCTCAGGTTATCATGGACATTGACAAAATGGCCTTCCGGTGGGTCCCAAAATACTCCGAAAACCATGACTCAATCCAGGATTTTTCGGAGATCTAATCTGCCATGTGAACCCAGGTAAACCTGAAATATTTGTTTTTACTCCGCCATCAGGTGTTCTCAAAGGCATTAAAATAAATTCCCGGTTTGTTACCTGGTTTTTCGTTCAATTTCCTTGGTTTGGTATCCGGGTTTTAAGGGGATAGTTGATGGCCGGGTACTAACCAGTTTGACAAATACCTGTTATTAAGGAGATAGATCCCGGGAATTGCCTTATTTTCTTATCATCTGTCGAAATAGCGCCTGATGACAATTCACCTAGTAAATAACACAGATGAAACCCCACTTCCGGGTTTTTTGGAAAAAATTTATGAGAAATGAAAAAAAAACTAGATGGCTTGTCCTTTTCTTAACAGGCACAGCTTCCGACAAATGGACAGGGATTACTGCTCGGATCAACCGTTGTGGTCTGTCCTGCGACAATGGTAATTGTTGTGCAATAGACAGGAACTCCGGTGTTTGGATCGACAATCTGGACCGAATAAGAACCCGGCGGGAATAAATCCATCCAGTATTCGGGGGTTCGTCCCATTCCGTAATGCCAAAGGCCGTCAGCCCCAAGAATCGCCTGCGGATTATAGAAGTTCGACTTCAGGTTGATAATATACCCTTGCGCACCTCCCGGACCGAGGATCACGAGGCTTCCTTTACCTGAACCAGTCTGATTCGTGTCCGTAGGGGCAAGGGGAATTATTGCAGGTATGGAAAATGTTGAAGTCGGAATTGTCGAAATTGAGTTCCAGAGGGGTAACTTCGCCGACGACATACCCGGAGTAAGCCATGGAGATGTCAAAGGAAGGATCCCCACGCGATATGCGTCCTGAAATGTCGACCCTGCAGACCCCGCATTGTCTCCGCTCTGGACCACACTTTGCGTTCTGGTATCAGAAGTGCCCGTCCCTGACTGGACCGACTGAATAAGACCTGAAGAATACGTGATATATGGAACCGGTTTTAGTATTTTTGGTGTCCATTGCACGCTGCTGAGCCCCGAAGTGCCGCTTCCCGAAGCCGAGGCGGCAAACAACAGGAGACAACATACTGCGATTGCCATCAGTGCAACAGTAATTTTTCCTGGTATCCTGGGTGTTTTCATAGGATATGACCTCCGAATTACCTGAAGGACCGCTTTAATTGAACCAGGGTTTCAGAGAACTAACCCTTGAAACCCGGAACCCTGATTCCCGCACTCCTTCACGCTTGTACTTTGTTTGTGAAAAATGCTTCATATAAGTATATACCTTTTCTTCCGGGCGGACATCCGGGAAACTGCCTTCACATACAAAGGACGTAGTCCCAATCAACCATCGAAAGGGAATTCGATCCCGGTGAGGCAAAATCAGGGATGAGATATCGGTCCCTGCTATGTTCCCTGATATTTCTCTGCCGGATTTATCCCGGTTAACATTTTTTGAGCTTTTCTACGAGTTCGGTGCTCCTGATTCCCGCTTTCCGGGTCTCATTTTCATCCTTTGTAACTGTTATTTCGACAATATCCCCCTCTTCAATCCCGGGAATGGCATCGGAGGGGAGAGTAAACTGGATTTTCTCATCGGGTTTGAGGAGCAGGACTGCAAGGTGATTTTCAATCCTGTCTACGATCGCTTTCATACACGCCAGATAAACGGTTTTCTACGCTAATATCCATATATTCCGTTTCCCGCCGGGACATGAATTATTGTTCCGGCCGGCACTGCAGACTTCGCAAATCCTTCCTGGTAATGCGATATATCAGGCACCGTAAAACCGGATGGGGGACTATAGACCTTTGTCACTGAATTCTCCGCTCCATTGGATCCCTGGACAATCAAGGGAGAAGCTGCCTGCTGTTGCACGGTGGCGCCTGGTGTCACAGTTATTACAGCTGTCCTTCGAGTGGTACCCGAAAGACCCCACTCAAGGTTGCCATTCGACTCTCCGCGGCTGACGGACAGGGTTACATTATACGTACCAGGCACCTGGTAGACATGCACCGGGCTTACCCCAGTCCCGGTGGAGCCATCACCAAAATCCCAGGTCCAGGATGCGGTTCCTTCACTTGGGCCCGCGGTATCCCGGAATTGCACACTCAACGGTGCCGGCCCCGATAATGTCGATGTCGCGATACCTGGAATCATCATGCCTATGTCTACCGGCAATGTGTTGAATGCACATGTCCCTGCCACCGAACATATCGAGAGATCAGCCCCACATCCGCACGACCCGCATGACGTGGTATTTACAACCGGCGAGAAGGGACAGGGAGGACCGTTGCAATCCGCAAAGGTAATTCCGGTCTGGGTGCCCGAGGCTATTACGAAAACCAGTAGCATAATCAACGTATTGCAATTAAGTGCGGGTTTCATGATGACTCCAAATTCCGTTAATTAACTTGCCTGCAAAGCTTAAAATATTCCTGCCCTCCGGGAGTAACCGGATAGCAGGTTGTAAAGGGACCTCATGACCTGTAATAACGGGATTTTCAAAAATTATGGTTTTTAAGGACAAAAATAAAAAATATTTACGCCCAGGTCGGAATTCGAATCCGAGTCGTCTGCGTGACAGGCAGACATGATGGGCCGCTACACTACCTGGGCTCCATTCGCACAATTATCCCGCCTCCCGGAGTCGAACCGGGGACATCGCGGTAGCCGCGCAGTTGCCTCAATCGGCAAACCATACTACAGCCGCGCACTCTACCAGGCTGAGTTAAGGCGGGGTGTTGCGCTCATAATATAGGGGAAATATCGGTATTAAACGTATCGATATACGGAGCGGGGCCTTCGCCGTTCGGGAGTTTGTTTTATATTGTAGGCACCCGCATTAATTCATATGACAAAACAAACGGCCCCTGCGGGGAATTGTCTTCTTTGTCGATAGCCATGCAAACCAAACCATAGCTGTTTTCGACACCACGTTACGTGATGGTGAACAAACACCGGGTCTCTCCTTCAAATTCGATCAAAAACTGGAAATTGCCAGGCAGCTTTCCGCAATCGGCGTACATACGATTGAAGCAGGATTTCCAGCGTCATCTGAAGCTGAACACGATACCGTAAAGGCTATTTCAGGGTTGGGCCTTTCATCGCTCATTTGCGGACTGGCGAGATCGAAGAGGGAGGATGTGGATGCCTGTCTCGATTGCGATGTAGACATGGTTCATGTCTTTATTCCGACCTCAGAGGTTCAGCGGATCCATACGATTCACAAAAGTCCTGAAGAAGTCCTTGATATTACCAGCGAGATCGTCGGGTATGTCAGGGACCATAGCGACCGCTGCATGTTTTCTGCAATGGATGCGACGAGGACAGACTGGGATTACCTTGTCAGGGTGTTCCAGGCGGCTGCAGAGGCAGGAGCAACGATAATCAATGTACCGGATACAGTCGGTGTTATCACCCCGTCGGCCATGAAAGTCCTCATACAAAAAATAGCCAGGGAGGTAAACTGCCCGATCGACGTCCATTGTCACAATGATTTTGGTCTTGCAGTTGCCAACACAATTGCCGCCGTAGAGTCCGGGGCCTCACAGGTACAGGTCACGGTAAACGGGCTTGGAGAGCGGGCAGGAAATGCGGACCTCGCCCAGACAGTCATGGTCATGGAGGCCATTTATGGCATCACGACAGGGATTGTCAGGGAAAAACTGGTCGAGACATCCCGTCTCGTTTCGAGGTACGGGGGTTTCGGAGTCCCACCGACCCAGCCTGTGGTCGGAGACAATGCATTCTCCCATGAAAGTGGCATTCATTCTCATGGCGTGATAGCCTGCTCCGCCACGTTCGAGCCGGGAATAATGACTCCCGAGATGGTTGGTCACCGAAGGAGACTTACGCTCGGGAAGCACGTCGGGCGTCATGCCGTCCGCCAGATGCTCGTCGATGCCCACATCGTTCCGAGTGATACCCAGCTTGATGAGATTGTCGAACGGATCAAGTACATCTCCGGTAAAGGAAAAAGGGTCACCGACGCGGATCTTTATGAAATCGCCGGTAGCGTCACCTGCACCGGAAACGGGGATAAGATTATCGATCTTATCGATATCGCGATTATGACAGGGAACCATGCGATTCCTACGGCAAGTATACGGGCACACGTGAATGGAATCGAATGTGTTAATGCCGCCGTGGGAACAGGACCGGTCGACGCGGCATTAAATGCCATCCTCGGCCTCGTACCGACACCTATCCAGCTGAAAGAGTTTAATATCGAGGCAATTTCAGGGGGTTCGGATGCGATCGGCAACGTCACCATTGCCGTGGAGGACGAACACGGCCAGGTCTTCGACGCGAGTGCGTCTGGGGACGATGTGGTAATTGCCTCTGCAGAAGCGATGCTTAATGCGGTCAACCTGCTGCATCGCATGAGAAAGACCTGAGGAAGTGATAGTGAAAATACTCTCATTTTCGGCTGATATGAAAAACATAAATCCATTTTTTAAAAAGCTACACTGACGCCCTTAACCGTAACCTTGAAAACCGGGCAATAATCGGCCTCAGAAGAGGCAGATAAAAATGGATTGGCCTGCCTATGCCGCTGTCGGGGTGCCGGTCCCTTCAATTGCCTGTTTTATCTGGGTCTGCAACTGCTCGAATTTTCCCTGGAGCAGCTTTTCCTGCTTTTCAAGCGACTTAACTCTTAAATCAAGCGTTTCCTGTTTTTCTTCCAGGTTTTTCATAACAGCTTCCCTGGTTTTCTCCATCATGACAGTCCCAACACTCATATAGACATGCGCTTCGCCGGGAAGGTCCTTGATCTCTTCGCTCGCACGTTTCGCTTCACGAAGTGCCATTTCATACTGGGTTTTCTGTGAAACAATTGTCTGCATCTGCTGCTGTATTTGTTGCAGCATCGCGAGCTGGTTCTGGACTTTTGGTGAAATCTGATTCATATCAATAACCGCCTTTAAGAATTCCTAGTTCCTGCATTTCTTTCGCAACATTCACAAGCCTGAGCCACATATTGAGAGATGCCCTGAGCGCCCCGACATCTGATGCCATTACCTGAAGGACGAGGATATCACCTGATTCAAGCCAGCATTCGGCATTCGACCGGGTATTAACTTCACCCGCCATTTCAGGGGCAATGGCAT
>DATKKE010000014.1:0-22961 GCA_035543455.1 Methanoregulaceae archaeon | reverse complement strand
GCTTCATATTTGGTTAACCCGAGAGATTTAAGAGATTCTGCAATATTTAAGGATTCTTCCACTGATTCTGCCATTGAATATCTATATATACGGTCGAGTAATAAATGTTGTTATAACTATAACAACAAGTGATTCTGAATGAATGCACGGTATTTTCTTATATCAGCCATTTTAGGAACCCTTTACCTGTCCGACGGCCCATCTTTTTCTGCCGCAATAACGGGAACAAACAAAACGTGCCGGTTTAAATTCTCTGTTTCGCGTGACGCCGGTAGCCAGATGTATCCCATTGATGTGTTTGCAGCGTACAAGAACCATAACGGCGATACCGTCACTTCCTGAATAACGACCATAGGTGTCCCGGTTCAGGGGAAAATTATGTTCGAAGTTACCCCGGTCGGTTCCAACATCAATCCGGGGACGAAAAAATTGACTGAAGTATTGTACCAGAATAACGGGTGAAGTACCGCTTTTGATTCCCAGGCCCGTGTAAGTGCCGTCGATCCGTTTACAAGCAGTGACGATACCTCCTACCTTGGTGACCTTAAACCCGGTGAATCCGCCAGGGCAAGATACGAAATAAGTGCCGCGAGTGGAGCGGTTGCAAAGAACTATGCCCTCGATTCAGAGGTACGATACCGGGACTCCCTGGGCAACAGCCAGATTTCCGATACCGTGAAAATTCCCCTGACAATTGCGGAGCCCACACCCGTCGAGAAAATCGTCTCCGTTCTGCCGGTCGTGATCGTAGTGCCGATCGCGGTGGGACTCATCGGGTATTATGTAGTTGTACTGCGAAAGAGAAAGTGATGTTTTTATGGCCCTGTCCGCTTCCCAAACCTCAGGTGCGGACAATAGAGGACCTTCGCAGTGTTCTTGCCGATGAGAAATGTAATAAAACCGGTCCTGCTTATTTCATGTACCGCGATCTCGCAAAATCAGAATCGGACCGGTCGTGGTTACGCAACCATCTGTTGCGATATGATATCACCGTAATGCCGCCCGCTGTCGTATGCGGAGAGTTCGTAAAGACAAAAGGGCACTACCACCCGGATAACTCCCTGGGATACGGTTATCCGGAAATTTACGAGATCATTGAAGGGAAAGCCGAATATCTCCTTCAGGAGAACCGGCTTTTGGACGCGGTGACGGTTAAAGCCCGGGAAGGAAATACCGTGCTCATACCTCCAGGATATGGGCATGTTACGATAAATACAGGCAATGAAAAGCTTGTTATGGCAAATATCGTCTCTACAGCCTTTGAAAGCTGTTACGGCGGATACGAATCCCACCGCGGGGGCGTCTATTATTGTATGGAAGACGGTACGTACCAACCGAACCCCCGGTACCCGGAGATTCCTTTTCTAAGACACAGGGATTCATGTAATTTCGGTGAGTTTTCTTATCTCAGGAATGTCAGCCTCTATGGTCTCATAGGTAGCCAGGGAGCATTGGAGTTCCTCAATCAACCGGAACATTTCGATTTCGGACACGTTCTTACGGGTTAAAGGAGACTTATGGTCTTCCTTTTATGCTCGTTCTGCTTTACCAAGGAAAGGACTTTTTCTTCGACGGGGCTTTTAGCCAGCCAGCCATTTCGCTCGAGTGATTCGAGAGCCTCATCGATCTCGCGGTATGTGATCCCGAGCTCGTCCTCGTCTTTCTGGCCCTGCCATAACCCGGCGGACGGAGCTTTCGAAATTATTGATTCCGGTATACCGAGATCGCGGGCAGCTCCGAATACCCCCGACTTGTAGAGATGGATAATTGGCTGGAAATCTGCGGCATTGTCACCGAATTTTGTCGTGTAGCCGAGCAGGTACTCGGTGCGGTTCGAAGTACCACAGACAAGGCGATGTTCCCTGTTCGCGTAATAATACAGGAGGGTCATACGGGTACGCGCCATGATATTCCCGATGAGTACCGGGGACTCGTAAAAACCAGGAATAAATCTGTATGCATTGAGAATCGGTTCAATATCAAGAATTTCATGTCTGATACCGAGCATTGCCGATAGTTCCCTTGCATCCCTGATGTCATCCTCACGAGTCACCTTTGTCGGGAGTGTGAGACCGAGCACATTCTCACTACTTATCGCCCTGCAGCAGATGGCCGCTGCAACTGCAGAGTCCACGCCGCCACTAAGACCTACGACTATTCCTTCGGCACCGCTGCTCCATAGAACGTACCGGATCATCTGTTCGATTCGGCCAAGCGCACAACCCCTGTCTTCGGTCATATCTTCACACCCCGTCAACAGAGCCGGATAAATTTTTTCAGCTGATCGATCGTACCCGTCGCGATGAGGAAATCCCCCTCCATCATTACCTCCTCAGGCCGGGGCTTAACGATTGCCCTGCTCCCCCCTTCCATTCCGATAATCATTGCACCGGTCTTCTTTTCGAGCCATCCGATATTCATGCCGGAGTTTTTCATCATATGTTTCCTCACGACCTTATGATCGAAGGGGAGATCCAGGATTACCTGGACAATATCGGAAAGGACCACACGGCCGATTACCTGGCCTCCAATCGACGGGAGCAGGGCGACGTAATCGGCCCCGGCGCGATAGAGTTTTTCAACGGAAACCGGTTCATTCGCGCGTGCCAGGATCCTGATTGCCGGGTTCATGTCCCGGGCCATGAGGGTGGTAAAAATATTGATGTCGTCATCGTTCAGTGCGATCAGGCAGTACCGTGCCTCGCTGATGTTAGCTTCGAGGAGTACATCCTCATCTTCGGCATTGCCGACCACACCTTCGGCTTTTTGTTTTTTCTGGTCTATTACGATGCAGGATATACCCCTGCTGGTCAGATCCTGGTAAGCAGCCCGGCCCACGTCCCCAAAACCGGCTATAACAGCGATGTTTTTCCCGGTATCCCCTGAAACGAACTCATTTTCCACCATTTCGGGAATTTTGTCGATACGCCCGATGAGAAACAGGCCGCTCGAATAATCGATGAGCTCGTCGTCACCCGGATGGAATACAAATTTCCCTCCCCTTGCAAGAAAAAGCGTATAGAACCCATACCTGTTGATGAGATCGAGTTCCTGAAGGGTTTTTCCGGCAGCCTTCGTCCCGGGCATAATGGGAATGTGAATGATCCGAAGGATCCCTTCATAGGAACTGATACTGTCGAGGAGTATCTGGTCGGAACCGCTCAGGTCTATCGGCACGGTATGATGCGCGGTTAATTCGGCATGGCGGGCAAGCATTCGTCCTGTTACGTGTTTGGGGGAAAGGACATATTCTGCGCCTGCGTCTCGCAGGTACCGGTCAAACGAAAGCTTATCCACAACGGCAATAATCCTCCCTGGTGTTTGTTCCCTTATCCCGAGGATAATCGTTGCCGCCGTCCTTTCATCCTCGCAGACGATCACGTTACTGGCATACTTCAACCAGCCCCCCGACCATGTTGCGGGGTTACTGTAATCCCCCCATACGGTAAATACCCGGTTGCGATGCTTTTTTGCAACCTCAATGATGGTATGTTCATCATCATCGATGATAACGATCTCAAGGTCCGAGATCATCAGGCTCTCAATCAGGGACGTTGCCAGTTCTCCATACCCGATGATGACAACGTGATCTTTTAATTTATGCGGGGTTTTCTGGGGTGGAGAAGTCTGGAGGATTGAAGAGAGATACGGCGCAATCAGGAGGGGGACGATCGTGAAAATGATCGTTATGCCGGTGATCATCATAATAATCGTGAAAATGACGGTAAGGTCATTCTGGAAGGGCATGAGTTCTCCATACCCGGTGGTTGTAATGGTCTCAAGGACAAATAAAAGAGATTTTGGCCATGTAATTGATTTTCCTTCAAGAATAGGATAGAGATAGTAGAATAAAATGGTATATGCCGCCATTTCCAGGAAAAAAAGGAGGAAAAATACCCGGATCTTAAATTCCGCAGGGCTGTGGATCAGCCTGTATAAAAATCCCTTCCTGCTGCGGACCATAATTTATCTCTCTCCCGGAGGTGAATTACGACCCGCCTGCCGTACTAACCTGTCAATATCATCCCAGATGTTCACGATTGCAAACTCTGCAGCAGGGTGACCCTGACTGAACTTCCCGAGCATCCTGCTTATCGGGGTTCCATCCTGCCTGGATTGTATATACCGGTTGTTATCGTGATAATATTCCTCAACAATCCCTTGTGCGTACATATCGAGTTCTTCTCCCGGTATACGCATGAATGGACGAATTATTCTGAATTTGTTCCCGGTTTTTAGTCCTTTTCCCGCTAACCCGGGGAATTCACTGTTCACGGCCTTCCATAGCGCCCACTCTGCATGATCCGGAAGAGAATATGGCATGGCAAGTGCTGTAGCATCGTTTTTCTTCGCGATCGAAGTGAGAAATTTTTCTTTCTCGTACCTGCTTCTGAAAGGGTCAGGCGGATCACTGGTCTGGTCACTGACGGGATCTTCAACAGGACTGATGCAGCCGGTATCAGGAGGACGAATACAGGATATACCGGAATAAGTATCCATATCCCCGCAATTTCCCGATATTATTGCAAAGATGCTGACATCCTTTCTCCTGTCTACAAGTACCTTCATAAAGTCCAGGAGTGCAATCTCATGGAGGTCTCCGGAAAAGGCCAGGGCGATCCTGTCTCCGGACCTGAGCCATGAATGATTCCTGACTGTTTTTTTCCCTTTTTTCCTGATATCCTCAATCAGGTGGGGTGTGCAAAGGGACAGACCCGAATATGGCTGAAAAATTACGGCCGGTCTACCGCACCTGACACAATCCATGTCTGCTACCAAGATTAACCTTTATCATCCGGATAGATAAAATGTGTAGAAAGATGGCAATTTCCGCCGAACACATCCGGACTCTTCATTCATATGAAATAAATATCCTCAGGGCGCTGGAACGTCTCATGAGACGATACCAGTGGGTCCCCCTCGATGTTATTGAGCGATCCGTGGGGTTATCAGAATCGGAAGTGATGTTCAGGCTCGGAAGGCTGATGGAAAAGGGGATGGTCAGGTACGATACGGTGCCCTACGAGGGGTATTCCCTGATCTTCGGGGGGTATGACTCCCTTGCCCTCTCCTCTCTTGCAACGAAAGGTTCTGTCCGCGCCCTGGGCTGCATAATCGGCGAGGGTAAGGAATCTGTAGTCTATGAAGGGCTCGGTCTCGGTGCTGTTGCCCTCAAATTCCATCATGTCGGGCAGCGATCGTTTCAGTCGGTACGCCTGAACCGCGAATATATGCCACAACATATTCATTGTCCCTGGATCTTTGCCTCGAAACACTCTGCCGAACGTGAATTTCTCGCTCTGAAGACATTGCATCCCCACGTCCATGTCCCGCTTCCTGTCGACCTGAACCGGCATGTTGTTGTTATGGAATTTATCCAGGGGGTAACCCTGAACCAGGCTATCGTAGAGGAACCGGAAGAACTCAGGGAGGAGATTATCCAAGAGATAAGAAATGCCTACCGACAAGGTATTGTACATGCGGATTTCTCAGAATTCAATATCATGGCCGGAGAACAGGGATGCACAATTATCGACTGGCCCCAGTGGATAGGAACGGACCACCCGAACGCCGCTGCAGTTCTTTCGCATGACCTCGAGAACATCCTCGGGTATTTTTTCCGTAAATATAAATTGTCATATAACCTCGGTGATACACTGGAATGCGTGACGAGCTGACGGTTTTCGGAATTGATATTATCAGGGGCTCGGTACGGTCGAGATCGAAGAGGCCCCTCTATGCTCTTGTCCGGATGTCAGGACACACGGTCACCGCGGAAGATGAAGTAAGTGCGTTTCGTCTTTTCCGGATGCTTGCCGGTGAGCAGCCCGATATACTTGCCGTAGACAGCGTACAGGAAATTTCTACCGATCAGCGGGAGCTGTTTTCATTCATGCAGGCACTTCCTCCAGCGACCCGGCTCGTGCAGGTGACGGGTGGCGATCGAAAAGAGTCGCTTATTAAGGTCGCGAGCCGTTATAACATCAGTTTTAACCGGCTCGACCCTTTTGACGAAGCACGCACCATTGCGCGGGTTGCTTCGCTCGGCGCCGGTGCCGAAGTGATCGCATTCGAAAACAGCTGTGATGTTATCGTCACCCGTCACCGGTCGCCCGGTAAAGGGGGGTGGAGCCAGAACCGGTATGTACGGAAAATTCATGGGGCAGTTCAGCAACGGGGACGGGAGATAGAAATGGACCTGGCAGCGGCGGGAATACGGTATGAGAAGAAGGAAATAAAAGCATTCGGGGGCACCAGCAGGGTCTCCTTCAGGGTATTTACCGCACGTGAAAAACTGCCGGTGACGACGTACCGGGGTGCGGATGTCCAGGTCAGGATCAGTGGGAGAAAACTCGACAGGATCACGTTCCGGCCGGTATCGGCACGGCCCAAATACCTGATTGTCGGGATCGATCCGGGGACAACCACGGCCGTAGCAGTCCTCGATCTCGAAGGAAACCTGTTGCATATCAGCAGTTCACGACAGACCTCGCAGTCGGACGTGATCGGCTCGCTCTACAAGATTGGAAAACCCCTCATTGTCGCAACCGATGTGAGGGATATGCCGTTTTCGGTCGAGAAAATAAGGCGGACGTTCAATGCAATAGGGTATTCTCCGAGACAGGATGTTCTGGTCGATGAAAAAATGGAATATACCGCACCGTTTCGTTATGCAAACGACCATGAACGTGATGCGTTGTCAGCGGCACTCGAAGCATACCGGCACTACAAAAATAAATTCCAGCATGTCATCAGGCGTGTCCCGCCCGGGCACGATCTTGAAGAGGTGAAAGCAGGGATGATCAGGGGCCTGTCCCTGGAACAGGTCCTCGGCGAGATCAAAGTAACCACGCGGAAAAATATTCAGCCGGAAATTCGCGTCAAGGCAGACCCGAAAACTGACGAACGCATCAGGGTCCTCGACGGAATGGTGAAACGCCTCAGGAGTTACGTGCAGGAACTTCAGGAAGGTCTCCAGGAAAAAGATCATGAAATCGTAAAGCTACAGTCCCGGATACGTAAAATACGATCGGCCCGTGACACGGAGGCGCAGAAGGATACCGAAGTCCTTAAGCGGGACAATATCATCAAAAGCATGAAAAAAAGGCTTCATCGCGAAGAGCGGGCAAACAGGAACCTTAAAAAGAGGATAGAACGCCAGAAGAAAATCGAGGAGATCAGTGTTTCGGAGGATTCGGTACCGGTCAAGATCCTTTCGGCTTTTACCCGGGATGCAGTCAGGGTTTTATCCGAGGATCCAGGAATTGCCGGCAATGACGTGCTTTATCTGATCCGGACCGATGGCTGGGGAAGCAGTATCATACGGGAATTACAGGAACTTGAAGTCAGGGCCGTTATCTCAGGCCCCGGTGATCCATCCCGGCGTGACCCGCAGCTCTATCGCGCATGCCTCGAACATCGGATCCCTCTCCTGAACGGGCTTGACATTCCTGTCTTGATCAGGGGAAAGATCGGCATCGCAAAACGTTCTACTCTTCAAACCTGCCTGGAGCAATGGAATAAAGAATACCATGACTTTGAAATGGAAAAAAGTGCACAGAAGATCGAGGACCTCCTGAAACATTACCAGACGGAACGGGGAAAGGAGATGAGGAAAATTGGATGACAGGGCGCTGCTTGAAGTAATCGGGGACATTATCGGGAAAAACTGCTGTCTGGACGATTGTGCAGTATTTTCCTGCCAGGGGCATGAATTGGTGGCAACGACCGATATGCTCCATAGTTCCTCTGATTTCCCGGAACGCATGACAGACTGGCAGATTGGGTGGATGAGTGCAGCGGTGACGTTATCGGATATAGCTGCGATGGGGGCTGCGCCCCTGATGCTGCTTCTGGCGATCGGCCTGGATCGGCCCGGACGCCTGAATGACATAATGAAAGGTGCTGAAGACTGCTGCATCTCAGTGGGGACCCATGTCGCGGGTGGGGATATCGATCACCATGAGGAACTCACTATCGTTAGCAGCGGTATTGGTTATGGAAAAACAGGACCTGTTGTCAGGCGTAGCGGTTCGCGGCCCGGCGATCATATCGGGATAACAGGGACCCCCGGCTGTGCACAGGCGGCATTGTCAGGATTTACCGAATTCGATCGGGCCCTCCTGGAACCCAAACCCCGGATAGGGGAAGGAATGGCCCTTGCATCAGCCGGTGCGACGTCTATGATGGATATCAGCGACGGACTCTCTCTCTCCCTCTATGATATGCTCGCGGCAAATCCCTGCGGGTATGCAATCCGGTCATCGGAAATTTCAGGTCCTCCCGGTATTCCCAGGAATCTTGCTCTCCCCATGGCACTTTTCGGCGGGGGGGATTTCGAGCTCCTTTTCACTCTTCCGGCTGACTCCCATCTTGTACCAGGAGTCGCGTATACTATTATCGGTGAAGTCATACCACAACGAATTGTACTCCTTGATGGAACCCCCATGGAAAAGCGGGGTTATCAACATACATGGGATCTATAACTACTATGCCAGGGAAAACGTCAGGTCAACCATATCGGACCGGAAGATAATCCTCCTGAATGCGGGTATAAAAATCCCTGAATCATGCTGCTGAATTTCCTACCCCCTGTGTGGACCCTAGACATTGGATGAGAGTCCGCTTCCGCCTAAATTCCGGTATCCAGAGATATCAAAGAATATTCTGCTTCCGGGATGGAGGATCTTAGTTTTTTTCGTTCCTAAAAAGACAATTCGCTGTCGATGTTGCGACTGTGCAGTAAGAGGACAAAAAAGTGTATTGAAAAATAGAGAAGTCTTTTGACCTCCCTATCACCTGCATGAATTACGCTGGTATGCCGGTTCAGTTAGTTGTGGGGTGCCGACGTGTAACTCACAGATTTTGCGAGGTCGAACAACCCATCTACCGAAGTGACCTCGTGATATTCGACTGTTGAGGTCGGGGCCGTCGAGTTGCCGTTTCCTCCCTGGATATTCGCATCGACATATGCGGTTGCACTGCCGACTGCCGCGGTAGACATATCACCCGGTGTCTGGTTGATACCCTGAGCTGCTATCGAATAATCGAGGGCGACCGGGGTCCCTGGCGTGTCGGATATTACCCTGGCATCGTTGGTAGTGTGCGCCGATACCTGGCTGACATCAAGCGTGCTTCCGGCCTGGACTACCTCATTGGAGGCAGGGGTTATCGAGGCCGGGTCTGAAGAACCAAAGGCACAGCAGTTGGGATCGGTTGCGTTTGTCGATATTGATGCGACAATTACGTCTTCACTCGACGTCATACGACCGCCACTGCCGTCGGGGGTCGCATTAAACTCGATAATCTTGTCGGTATGGAGGTTATCTCCTGCGACATTCTTGTTATTGGTATCGACTGTCTGACTTTTTACATACGTAGTAGTCCCATGCACCGCCATCGTATCTTCAGTAGCCCCGATGATACCTACATCCTGGGCTGCCGCAAGCGGTGGAGAAAGGTTCTGGCCGTTTGTCTGCTCGAGAGCGAGTGACTGATGGTCCTGGAAATTCCCCAGAGAAGCCGCAGAGGTCTGCACGGTAATTACTGAAGTCTGATTTCCAGCCGCAACAGGAATTGCAGCCATGGCAGATGTGCCGGCCGCGAGTACGATCACCAATACTGTGATGATCACTATCGATAGTCTCATCTTCATTTTCGCCACCTTGATCGATAATGTTGTAAGCATCGAAATTTTGACGTTGAAGTATTTAAAACTTTTTAGGGTCATGCACTATCAATACTATATATTCAGGGATTTTTTGCGCAAAAAGAGAAGAATTAGGCATTATTAGTATAACCTTCCGGATCGATCAATGGAATATAAAGTTAAACCAATTGCAATAATGTAATGCATTACGGTTTTCCTTTCAGATTCTGACAATATCGATACCAGTCAGGGTCAATCAATGCGATGTAATCCCTGCGGACCCGGAAAAAAGATTGATTGTATTAGAAAGTCACGGATATTGTTTTACTGAAATCTGAAATAAAGCCGGATGCACTGGCAGACTCCGAATATGCAAAGTTGGACGAGGGTGTCATACTGTTGTAGTTAAGAAATGCACTCATGGTTCCCTGTATCGGGGTAAATCCAATCCCGCTCGCCTTTATCTTATAAAGCAGTTCAGATGGACTCGCATAAGATCCGAACATTGATGCCCCGGTGTCAGACGTTAATGAAACACCGCTAACATCCATTGAGCTTCCTGAAGTTGAATATTGCAGGAAGGAATCGGCCGACGCTATTCCGCTGAGGGTAAGCAAGGCTATAAGAATTCCTGCGATGCCAATTGTTTTTATCGAAGTCATTTAATATCCTCCCGATTTCCTCTGGTTACATGAACAATTCGGTTGCTTTTAATAAAAACTTTATCGTCAGGCCAGTGCAGGCACGCAATTGATGAAATGTGACCCTGTTTTATTTTATCAATGTCCGAATCTTCGTCAGTTGGTCTACCTTTATAATGATACACATTGAAAATTTATTATGAAAACCGGCTGGACCCTGGTCTTTATGATCCTGATTGCTACAGCGTTTTTTTCGGGCTGTATCGGGACAAAAGACAATGTTTTTAGCGGCGATCAGGCATCCCAGCTCCAGTCCCGGGCTGAACAGATGACGATGCAGGGAAAATTCAATGAATCCCTGGCTTTGTATGAAAATCTTACCGCCGCACACCCTGAAAATGTTAATGCATGGGTTGGCGAAGGAGATGTCCTATACAGACTCGGCAGGCTGAATGAATCGGCTGCATCTTATTCACAGGCGTTGAAGATCGATGCCAACAGTTCACCGGCATGGCAAGGGCTTGGTAATGACCTGTCGGCAATGAAGAACTACAATGAATCACTTAAGGATTATGATCAAGCTCTTTCGCTGGACCCCGGCAATGCGCAGATTCTTGTTTCCCGAGGAGATACGTTACGAAATCTTTCCAGGCTGAACGAGAGTATATCAGCATATGACGAGGCTCTCGTGATCAATGCAAGCCTTGCCCAGGCATACATGGGAAAAGGCAGGGACCTCGCAGTGCTCGGACGGAACAGCGATGCATTCAGTGCCTTCGATGCAGCAATGAATGCCGGTCAGAGCCCCGCAGATGTGTGGAAAGCAAAAGGTGATATCCTGCGGGGACTCGGCCGTTATAACGACGCTCTTGTTGCGTATAATAATTCGGTCTCAAGCAATCCTTATGATCCTTCGGTATGGAGTTCCATCGGATATGCCTTTAATTCCATCGGGAGATATAGTGAGGCCCTGGCAGCATACAACAACTCGATAGCGTTGTTCTCCGGTGACTCCTCAGTATGGGGATATCGTGCATTCGCCGAGAACAGCCTTGGAAAGTTCAACGATGCACTGAATTCCACGGACATGGCGATTGCGCTGGACAAGAACAACAGCCTTGCCTGGAACAACAAAGGCTTTGCCATGAACAGCCTGGGCAGGTTTTCTGACGCGGTCCAGGCTTATGATACTGCAATTAACATCACTCCGAACCTTTCAGTCTCATGGACCAACAAAGGGTACGCCCTTAACGGACAGGGGAAATATAACGAAGCGCTTGCTGCCTACGATGTCGCGCTGAAACTCGATCCAAATCTGTCTCTTGTCTGGGGATATGAAGCGAGTGCATTTACCCGGGTAGGGAAATTTAATGAAGCGGTACATGCCGCGGACAGGGCGGTTGCCCTCGATCCTGGAAATGTCATCGCGTGGACAAGTAAAGGCACAGCGGAAACGAGCCTCGGCAACTTCGAGGAAGCGGTCGCATCCTATGATCAGGCATTACGACTTTCACCCAACGTAAGCATGACGTGGTTCAACAAGGGATATGCCCTTCACAGCATGAACCGATACAGCGAAGCACTGGAAGCCTATAAAAAAGCCCTTGAAATAGATCCCAAAAACAGCCTCGCCTGGATTTACGAAGTTTACGTCCTGAAAAACCTTGGAAGGCAGGAAGAAAGTGTCCACGTATATGACGCCACCATTAATGCGAACCCCAACAATACGGTGGCCTGGATGAACAAAGGTTATGCCCTGTTCCAGCTGAACCGCCTGGATGAAGCGATATCGGCATATGATCATGCCATCGCGGTTGAACCGAATAATACGCTTGCCCTGAATAACAAGGCCTTTGCAGAAATTGCCCTTGGCAGCTATCTCGAGGCATTAAAGACCTATGACCGGACCTTATCGATCGAACCGAATAACACCGATGCTCTTGTCTATAAAGGCGTAGCATTGACAAGACTGGAACAATACAATGATGCACTCAATTCGCTTGACAAGGCATCAGAAATTGACCCGAATAACGTAAAGGCATGGACGAACAAAGGGTATACCTATTACAAGCTGGGAGACATCAGGGATGCAATCAAGGCATATGATACTGCCCTGACAATAGACCCCTATAACAGCGATGCTATCTACGGGCGTAGCGAGGTGATCAAGGTCATCTGGCCTCATTATTATGGATAACCGGGCAGGTCATTGTGCCCGGTAAACGCTTCATTTTTTCGACTTCGTTGAAACCCGCCATCGGGTATTACCGTCACCTGCAAAAGGCTACGTTAATCCTGATGGTTTTAGAATCGGCGCACATAATCTGACGCTCCCGGGACTCCGCCCCGCCGCCGTTGCGACCCGGTCTGACAGGGACAGCACTGGAAAACGATTAAGTTCTCAGTTCAGGAGTTCTCCCTGCCTTGGGTTAAAGCAGGGAGGGTGGTGAAGCCCCTCCTGTCGGGATTTTTTTGGAAAAGATTTTTCATGAGAGGAATTCAACAAATCCATCTTTTTTTAACCAGTTTTTCATCAGTCACAGATATGGCAGACCTGTTAAACCATGCATCTGAAGGCTTTCTGCTGGTATGAAACAGTCAGGCCGGAAGTCAATATCCCTTTCTTTTTCATGCTCATCTATGGGCAAAAGGGCTCATAGAGCGCTTTTTGAAACACTGATGCATTCCATTGCCTGTGAAGGAATTTGTTAATGGAACAGATTTATCGTAATGATTCCGGAATTGAAAAACAGAATGAACCACTTGTTTTATTGATATAATGTTCCCGATCAGGAAACGGTAATAACCTAAACATTTATCAAGCCTTTGGGGGGGACGCCGATGGCGTCTGAACAAGGGAATTTAGGTGAAGCCCGTGTATTTGATGATATTAAGGACGTATATGATTTGAATCATGATACCCGCAGGGAATCCAAAAACAATACCAAAACAGTGCTTATTTTTCAATTCCGAAAAGAACAAGGGATATTATGGAGGAATTCTCCTTTTATCCCTATATTCTCGTTCCCTGAGTTTAGATCAGGTTGAAGCCGCTCTGGTAGGAGATCGACTTCGAGAAGCTGTTGATCAGGCCGCTTGCGGTTGAGGTCTCGGTGTAGACGAGGTCCTCGGACTTCTTACCGACATCGCCGTATACGGTTCCGTCAGTGCTGTTGCGTGCTTCCTGGACGTGGACTTTCAGGTAGGCTGATGCTGAACCGATCATCGGTGATGAGGTTCCGTCAGAGAGGGTGATACCCTTGGCTGCGATATTATAGTTCAGGACTACCGGGAACGTCGAGTCGCCTCCGACAAACCTGTCGTTGGCATTGGTAACGGTTGAGGTCAGGGTCGTGTCGAATGCACTGCCTGCCTGTACGATGTTACAGTATGGCGGGATAATGGCCGAGACCGCTGTTGCGAACGGACAGAGGATTGCACTTGAGGTTGCTGTCGAGTTTGCTACGCCGTCAAGGAGCATATCTTCTGAGAATGTTGCACGACCAGTGTCGATTGCAATATACTGGATGTCAGTGTGTGCAGCGACGTTGCTCTGGTCAGCGATCTTGTTGCCAGTGCTGACTGCAAATGACTTCACAAAGGTGGTCTGCCCCGAAATGCCCGAATACATCTGATTGTATCCGGTTGTATACTGAACCTGCTGGTTTGCCAGCGGCGGAGCAGTGCCGATCGGTAACTGGGTGCTATCATTGCTTGCTGTGGTCCATGCAAGGGCTTCGGTCTCAGTTACAGTTCCCTGTGCCTGAATTGAAGTCGAAGTGGAAATACCCTGGATTTCAGGTACTGCAGGAACATTCCTGTCTGCAAGAACCACTCCGGTCAATGCAACGAGTACCATCGCAGCGACTATGATTCCGATTGTCTTCATTTTTTTCCTCCTACATTTTATGCTGATACTCTCAGCATCAACCAATGTTTTTAGCTACCGATACTTAATAACCTTTCTCTATTATTGCCCCGGACAGAAGGTATTCTACCCGAACCGGTTCATTTAACCAGACATTTATCATATGTAACCTCCAGGTTAAACAAATAATTAATATATATACTTATTGGTTGGCCTTATACTATTTCCCCTCTGATTACTCTGATTCGGGAGTATGAGTATTTGCTGTTTGCAAAGACAGATCGGTACTGAATCCATCGCAATTTTCAGGAAAAAAGGATTCAGGTACGAGACCGATCTCAAGAATATCCATATTCCGGTCCATTATTGTAGTGCCTGCGAACTCATTCTCGCGCATGGTTACGGGAAATGCAGACAATGACAGGGCAAGTCCTGAAAATACATGTTTTTTTTGTAAATATGGGAAATCAAAGGCTATTTTCTGGCAATTGTAATATACCCGCTATGGGATACGCTGGTCGAAGGACGAGTTCCTCGTTTCGTCCGTGTCATCTCCCGTTCAATAAGCTCGTATGCATGAACTTTTGGAAATAATTCTGTCATTGAATCGAAAACAGTGAACATATGCTCGAGGAATGGGGTGTAGCAGGCCAGATAGCCTCCCGGACGGATGAGCGTCTCTACATGATGCACATGTTCCCGGGTCAGAGTCATGTCCAGGTGGACCACGTCGAACCTGCCATCCGCTTCCAGGACATCTTCGGCAAGAACGGTAACATTCGAAAGCCCTGCATCCCCAATATTCGCCCGGGCGAGTTTTGCGAACTCAGGCCGGTGTTCATAGGATATAACAGTGCGGGCAATGTTTCCGAAATAAATTGCGGCTATCCCGCTGCCGGTTCCGGCGTCAAGAATATCGTCGTTACGGTTCATCCCGGTCCTTGCAATAACCAACCCGATGTCTTTCGGCAGCATCGGGGCACCGCTTCGTTTTGCATGGTCGAAAAAATCAGTCGGGCGGGGAATTTTGATAAGAAATTCGAATCCCTTGTGAGTCGGGATGCGCATACCCGGCTCTTTTCCCGAAAGTACAGTAAGATCGATATAACCGAGGTCGGTCGATAAGCGGCCTTCACCGGCCCTGATAAAATATGTGCGGTCATGCCCGGTCAGGAGGACTCTGTCTCCGGGCTCAATCATGCGTTGAAAGCCTCATTATTGCCTCGGCAATATCCCCTTTTGTTTCGGTGAGGGCTGTTTTTGCCGCTTCTTCCGTCGCCCCGGTCTGGCCGGCCACCAGACTTACATCATCCTTTGGAATTTCCGGCGCCGATTCTTCGAACCTCGGCTCTCCGACGATCTGGTAGGTGGTAACTCCCTGCATGGTCATAGCGGAAACTTCTGCAGTATCAAAGATGTACCTCCCTTTCGGCGTTATGATGATTATCTCACGGACGTCCTCGATCTGTTCGACCTGCATCCCGAGTTTTTTCATCATCTGCTTCATCTGCTTTGGGTTTATTCCTCCTGGTAACATGGTGATGACCTCCCTTGTCGTACTTTTACTGCTAATCCGTAATTAAATGCCAGCATCTCGGCCCCTGAAATCATCGCGGTGCCCGTTCCAAGGAGGAGATCACCGGTTTTCACTACGAGCACCTCGTCGCCAGCCCTGATAACCGGGTCTGCCGACACCACATGTTTTGAAAAAGCATTTTTTCCGGACGCAATAAATTCAGCCACTTCCCCGAGGATCTCTACCCTGTACCCAGGGGCGGGTAGAAACCGGTGCAACCGCTCCGCTCCTTCGATACCAAGGGTGAGCCGCCCGTCCCCTGCACGGACCGTTGCCAGCCGTTTCTTATCATATAGCACCTGGCGGACCCTTCCTGTCGTCGAAAAGGTAAATTCGCACCCGTCAGGAAAAAGATACCGGCCGACTCCTTTCCCAAACTGATAATCAGCGATGACCTGAATTCTCCGGAGCGTACTGTTCTCCGAGCAGTTCATTGACACGTATGATAAACCTCTCTTCACTGGCCCTTGGTATGTATGCTCCCGCCGCTATCTTATGCCCTCCCCCGGCACCTCCGGTTTCTTCCGCAGCGAGTGCTATTATGTGCTGGAGGTCGATTCCCCGGCTGACTACCCTCTCGGTAGTCCGCATCGATGCCTTGGTAAGGGTCGGGTCCTCAGGGAGCTCGCACATGATGAGAATGGGTTTCTGACGGTTAAGTTTTGAGAGTGCCATGCCCGCTCCGATACCTATAATCGTGTCCGGATACCTGTTTCCGACATGGATATGCTGCAGATATGGTTGTTCGCTCACTCCCGTATCGAGGATATACTGCAGCAGCTCCCGTATAACAGACCGATGATTCATCAGCATTTTTTCAGCATCACGGTATGCGGCCCCCCGGTCTCCCCGGCATATACGTCCACCGGTATGTGGTTTTGCCCACCTGCCGCATGCATTGAGCAGCGTCGCGAATTCCTGTGCATTGCGCAGGGGAGTTTTTTCAGGTTCCAGGGGGAAAAGGTAGGTCTCGCAGAACAGCCTTTCCGGGGATTCCCCGTTTACGATGGCCTGTTCCACCAGTGCACTCATAATTTTTTTCCGGTCTTCGTGGGACATCTCCTCCCAGATCATCTGTTCCCATCCGTTCGGTCCCTTTTGGATATTTATTCGTTTAAGGAACCTCAAAGCGCCATTTGCGTCATTACTGATGCCCGGTATGTAGGGATCGTCATTATAGGCCAGACAGATATGAAGCGGTCGTGTGGAAGTGCCGTAACAGTTCAGGTCCTTTTCACGCAGGCTGATACTTCCGTGATCGATACCATCCCTGACAATTTCCTTTGCAGGACCGGTAAGACCGCAGGTCTCGCGTGCCATCATATCACCGACATTCCCGACAACTCCCAGATGGGCGAGGTCTTTATTCACCGGATCCATCTCCCTGGCGAGGAAATAGGCAAGACCTGCGGTGCTCATCTTTGTAATGCCACAAGTGAGGCAATTGAGCTGGCGGTACGGGATGTCGCAGGGCTGGCTGACATGGTGATCTATGATCAGCAGGTCATTATCACGAAATCCACGGTCCATAAAAAGGTTCTGCTGCCCTGCGCCGAGGTCTGAAAACACTTTGAATGAGGCGTCGTCCGGAACCTGATGCATGGTCAGCGGTTCAAGCTGACGGACGAAAACCGAATTTATCGTTATGCCCTTTCGTTCAAGGGCTCTTGAAAGAATAGTTTCGCTTGCGATGCCGTCTGCATCGATATGCGATATGATGGTGACCTCGGGGTGATTTAAAATTTCATCTGCGGCCTCCTTAACGTCCCCCAAAAGACCCATTCGTTCATATATAGTCCATTCAAATTAAAAAGTCTGCCTTGCGACCCGCATTTGCAGACGGCATTATGGATTGGACCCGGGGTTGACTGCCTGCTGGTTTTCAGGCCGATCATTTCATAGTCACACGCTGATCAATCTCCTAATAAGTATGGACACGGAGAACGGACTGGGTTTTTCCCGGTTGGTTGAGAGAGACATCATCAGCCCGATGCGAATGAGCATTATTGAAACCAATGCAATGGCTCTCGGCCTTTCCGCAGGGATGATGATGGAGAGTGCGGGAAGGGCGCTCGCAGGGTTCACATTAGAAAAATCCCCCGCCAAGGTTGTTGTACTCTGTGGAAAGGGAAATAACGGCGGTGACGGTATGGTTGCCGCCCGTTACCTGGTTAAATCGACAATAGCGGAAGTCTGGTACCTCGACGGCCGGGAGCCTTCCCCGGCACGCGAAGAGCAGAAAAATCTTCTCTCGCATTGCGATATCCCTATGTATCCCTTCCGTTGTGCCCGGGACCTTGCTCCTCTGGAACAGCACCTGAAGGGAAGCGACCTTATTATTGATGCCCTTCTTGGAACCGGCAGCTCTCCTCCGTTACGTGAACCCCTTGACGAATGTGTCAGGATCACAAATGATTCGGGTTTGCCGGTCATTTCAGCTGATGTTCCGACTCCCGGGATCAATCCGGGGTGGATCTGTGCATTTCACCGACCGAAAATTGCAGGTTCGGTAGTACTCGATATCGGAATTCCCGTTGAAGCCGAGGTGTTTACCGGTCCTGGGGAAGTCTTGATGGTCCCCAGGAAAGAAAAAACCGCTCACAAGGGTGCCGGTGGTCGTGTGCTGGTAATCGGCGGGGGGCCTTACCAGGGAGCACCGTACCTTGCAGGACTGGGGGCGCTGCGGGCCGGGGCGGACATCGTAAGAATTGCGTCGCCGGCTTTCGAACCGGTGCCCGACCTGATATATGAACGGTTGCCCGGGGAGAAGATCGATGAGGGAGATATTCCACGTCTTATCGGTCTTGCTAAAGATTCGGATGTTATCGTGTGTGGAAACGGACTAGGTGATTCCAGTCACGATGTCGTCCTGGCAATAGCACCGCACTGCAGGAAAGCAGTGTTCGATGCCGATGCCCTGCGGAAGCCTTTGCCGATCGCGAAAAATACCATATATACTCCACATGCCGGTGAATTCGCACGTATTTTTGGGAAAAAACTGCCTGAAAATATTATGGAGCGTGCCGATGCAGTGAAAGATTCTGCTGAAGGGCGGACTGTTCTTCTCAAAGGGGCGGTCGATATTATTTCCGACGGGAGACGGGTACGTTTAAACAGGACGGGAACCCCTGCCATGACGGTAGGGGGTACGGGTGATGTACTGGCCGGGGTTACCGCTGCACTCTTCTGTCACCTGGGTGCATTTGATGCAGCGGCGATTGCGGCGTACGTAAATGGGAAAGCAGGGATGAATGCCGAATCCGTTCTTGGGGGTGGATTGCTTCCCAGTGATATTGTGAGCTATATACCTGGCGAATTATTTGGGACAGGTGCAAAACAATGACAAAATTTTCCCATATCAGGGATTCTCACGCTGAAATGGTGGATATAACCGGAAAGGAAGATGTAAAACGGGAAGCAGTTGCCAGTGGAAAGATATATCTCAGAAATGAAACGCTTCGTGCGATCAGGGAAGGAACCGTCGTTAAGGGAAATGTGCTCGCAACAGCCAGGGTAGCGGCGACTCTTGCAATAAAAGATACACCGAGAATTATACCGATGTGTCACACCCTTCCGGTCGGAGCAACAGCGATCGACTTTTCAGAAGAAGAGGAGTTCATCGAAGTGACCGCCAGGGTAAAAACCACGGGAAAAACAGGGGTGGAAATGGAAGCTCTGACCGGAGTCACCGTTGCACTTCTCACTATCTGGGACATGGTAAAGTCAGCCGAGAAGGATTCCCGGGGACAGTACCCGGTCACAAGGATTACCGATGTTTATGTCGTAGAAAAGAAGAAAAACTGAAGAAGGGGGTTCCAGAGTCATCTTTTCATCGATTTGAAATGCAGATCCAGAGCAGGATTGCCGTTCTGTTGGAGGGGTATTTTAATATCAATCCCGTTGAAGTATATAGGAATGCGGGATCCGTCCCGTGGAGGAATGTAGCTCGTCATGAGCTGAACCTTGGTGAATACATATGGCAAAATCGATGTATGCGTACGTAAGAGACGCATGGAAAAAACCCGACGAATCCGCTGTTAGTTCCCTCCAGTGGGAGAGGATGCAGGTCTGGAGACGCGAGGGAAGCGTTGTCAGGATTGAGCACCCGACAAGAATCGACAGGGCGAGGAGCCTCGGGTTCAAGGCAAAACAGGGTATCATCGTTGTGCGTGTAACTGTCCGCCGGGGAGGCAGGAGAAGGGCACGGTACATCAGGGCCCGCCGCACGGCAAGAATGGGTGTCAACCGAATCACTGCGGGAAAAAGCATCAGGAGAATTGCAGAGGAACGGGCGTCGAAACGATACCCGAATATGGAGGTTCTCAATTCGTACTGGGTCGGGCAGGATGGGCGGCACAAATGGTATGAAGTCATTCTCGTCGATGGTCATCATCCGGCAATCCTGTCCGACAGAAACCTCTCCTGGACAGGAAATGCCGTCCACCGCGGTCGTGCCGAACGAGGTAAAACGAGTGCGGGGAGGAAAGGTCGCGGCATGCAGACACGCGGAAAGGGAACAGAAAAGACCCGTCCAAGTATCCGGTCCCATGCCAACCAGGGTAAATAACTTATCCCCTTTTTTGACAGCAGGCATTTCGGGAATCACTGATTCGACGGTATTTTCCCTGCCCTCGGGGAATGCATCGGTGAGAAGGATGGCTATCGAGGCAGGGGATTTGGGCTTTGACAGTATTGTTGCGATAGACCAGAAAAATACAGAAACAGGAGATTTCCGGGTCATCGGAGGAGTTCTTATTCGTGAACAGCAGTTCAAGCCCGTAATACGGGCAGCCCGGGCCAGTGCAAATGACCAGACCCTGCTTATCGTAAACGCAGGGGATAACGTTTTTAACAGGTCTGTCCTCCAGGTAAGGGGTGTCCATATACTAAGACATCTTCATAAGACCGAAAAAAATTCGTTTGACCATATCACCGCAAGGATGGCCGCCGACAGGGGTATCGCCATTGACCTTGACGTGCGGCCACTCGTGATGACCCGTGGAGGTCTGCGGCAGAAAGCAATCCAGCGATACAGGGACATTTTAAGACTCATGAGGAGATTTGAGTTTCCGGTTACGGTATCGAGCAATGCAAGAAATCCTGCCGAGCTCAAATCTGTCCGGGAGTTGATCAGCCTCCTTGCAATGGCCGGCATGGAAGAATCTGAAGTGATCGAGGGGTTGAAAACACCTGGAATGTTGTTATCCCCGAAAGGACCGGTGAGCGTAGTCAGATGAAACCAAGGCCTCCATCGATGAGAGATAAGAGGAGGTATATTCTCGTCAGGATATTCCCTCCCTGGAGCAGTCCCGGGACAAAGGATCTGTTCATCGCGATCCAGGAAGCAGTGACGTCGCTGTCCGGGGATGCAACCGCTTCAAATGTACAGATGGCGGTAGTCCATGCTTCGGCAGAGTTTGCAATCGTCCGATGCAACAGGGGAACCGAAAAAGTCCTCGAACAGGCACTTGCCACGGTATTCTGCATAGGCAGCGACCCCCTTTCGCTCCGCCCGGTTGCGACCTCGGGAACTATACTTTCTCTCAAACAGAGGATCGGGCGGATCACCCGGGGTCCGTTACCTGAAAAAAGAAGTGTACATCATCAAGGAAAATTATATGACGCATATTGTTATCCCGGTCAAAAAATTGATTTATTAGAAAAGGGATTTAAAAGCCGGGAGCTATTGTTTCTCACAGAAGAGGATATAGAGGATAGGTAATGCAACCACAGTATCAGATGGGATATGACCGGGCAATAACGGTTTTCAGCCCGGATGGCAGGTTATACCAGGTGGAATACGCCAGGGAGGCAGTGAAACGCGGGACTACTGCTGTCGGGATCAAGTGCGGCGAAGGAGTCGTGCTGATTGTCGATAAGAGGGTAAGTTCCCGGCTTCTTGAAGCGTCATCCATAGAGAAAATTTTCAAGATCGACGAACATATAGGGGTTGCCTCTTCCGGGCTTGTCGGGGATGCCCGATCACTTGTTGACCGTGCGCGGATTGAATGCCAGATCAACCGCGTCACCTACGATGAAAAGATCGATGTAGAGGCCCTTGCAAAGAGGCTCTGCGACCATATGCAGACATATACCCAGTTCGGCGGGGCAAGACCCTATGGGACTGCCCTCCTGATTGCCGGGTTTTCCGATGGCGAATGCAGGCTCTTTGAAACTGACCCGAGCGGGACACTCCTCGAATACAAGGCGACCGGAATCGGGATAGGCCGTCCTGCGGCAATGAAGCTCTTTGAGGAGGAATATAATTACGATGCTGCCATTCCCGAGGCGATAATGCTCGGATTGAAAGCTCTCCACGATGCCACCGAAGGCAAATTCGATGTGAATACGGTAGAGATTGGAGTAATCGAGAGTAAGGACCCTCTCTTCCGGAAGATGAGCAAGGAAGAAGTGTCATCGTTCGTTGAAAAATTTGAGAAATAAGGAGTATTATCTATGGTACCACTTGACCAGGCAGTGGTAGCGAGGCTGGAGAGCCACGGAGAGAAATTCGAACTTCTCGTCGACCCGGACGAGGCGGTCAGGTTCAGGCAGGGTGAGCAGCCGGATATCGAAGCGGTCGTGGCGGCGCTCCATGTGTTTGAGAATGCATCGCATGGTAAAAGGGCTTCGGATGAAGCCCTGATGAAGGTATTTCATACCACTGAATTCCCGGTTATTGCAAAAAGAATCATTGAGAAAGGAGAGATCCATCTCACTGCCGATCAAAAAAGGCAGATGATTGCTGATAAGAGGAAACAGGTCATTGCCTTCATCAGCCGGAATTCCATTAACCCCCAGACCGGTCTTCCACATCCCCCCCAGAGAATTGAGATGGCTATGGAGGAGGCACGGGTAAATATCGACCCGTTCAGGCACCTCGATGAGCTCGTGAAGGATACGGTCAAAACGCTGCGACCGATCATCCCGATCAGGTTTGAGGAATTACGAATTGCCGTAAAAATTCCGGCAGACTATGCACACCGGGCTTACGGGGACATCCATGGGGGAGCAGTCCTGGAAAAAGATGAATGGCAGAAAGACGGCTCCTGGATCTGTGTCGTGAGAATCCCCGCGGGAATCCAGGGAGATTTTTATGATATGATCAACCGGCTTACAAAAGGGGAAGCGGAAGTTAAGGTGCTTGATCAAATATATTAATTGAGATGACAAATAGTAGAAGACATACAATGAGGAATATCATATGAGCAAGGCAAACCAGAGGGC
>DATKKE010000013.1:0-16370 GCA_035543455.1 Methanoregulaceae archaeon | reverse complement strand
TTACCACATGCAGGCAGCGATGAAGAAGGGGGCGACAAGAGAGGAGATCCTCGAAGTGATCCTGCTCGCCGGGCTGATATCCAATTCATCGGTGCTTGCCAATGCCTACCGGATAATCGATGAAAAATTGCAGGCCTGCGTACCGTGCGTCAATGAGGGGATGGATGTCCCACCAGCCTGATGATCCTCATGAAAACATATATTTTCCCCAGGTGTTTTAATTAGCCGCACCTGGACATTTGCATTGAAGGTATATTTCGATAACTTTTACTCGTTATTTCCTGATTGCCTTTCTTCACCGTGCTCTGCCCGGGTTTTTGGTATTTTTGGTGTTCTTAACGATCCTGCGATCGGCGATCCCCGCAGCCCTGTATTTTTTTTCCCGGTCTTTTCCTTCTTTTTAAGGGTCCCGGGAAGAGATACACCTCCATGACCGATCATGCCTTTAATCAGATCTGCCCGACCTGCAGATCTCAGCCCTTCTATCACGAGCTCCCTGTTGTTCCGATCCCGGAACCTGAGAAGGGCTCGCTGAACCAGTTTTTCCCTTCCTTTCGGGACATATACAGGTTCAAGGGTGAACGGGTTGAGGCCTGTGTAATACATGCATGTCGAAACGCTCATCGGTGTGGGTGTGAAGTCCTGCACCTGTTCGGTATACATGTCGTGGTCCCTTACGTAGACGACAAGTTCCACCATGTCCTCAACGGTGCATCCCGGGTGGCCAGACATGAAATAGGGGAGAATATATTGTTTTTTTCCAAATTCGGCAGATAATTCACGGAAACGGTTACAAAATCGTTCGAATACTTCCACCGGGGGCTTGTTCATCAACCGTGTAACGTGAGGTGAAATATGTTCGGGGGCTACCTTCATATGGCCGGAAATATGCCTGCTGACGACCTCCTCAAGGTACGACGTCTGTTCTTTATCGATGAGGTCATACCGGATTCCGGAACTGATGAATACCCGTTTTACGCCCGGTATTTCCCTGACTTTCTTCAGCATGGTCACCTGGTCTTCATGAGCCGTTTTCAGTGAGGGACAGAACGTGCAGTTCTTATCCTCACACGCACCCGATTTCTCCCACCCGGGACAGGAGGTCAGGTACATATTGGCCGTCGGGCCGCCGATATCCTGGATTACACCATTAAAACCGGGCATTTTTGCGATTCGCCTGGCCTCCCGGATAATTGATCCGATGCTTCGGTTCTGGATAATCCGCCCCTGGTGATGGGTCAGGGCACAGAAACTGCATGAACCGAAACATCCACGATGACTGGTTATCGAGAACCTGACCGGTTCAAGAGCCTGGACCGGCTCATGGTATGAAGGATGGGATTCCCGTCGGAATGGCAGCTCAAACACACGATCCAGTTCACCGGTGGATAGTGGTGTTGCAGGTGGGTTCTGAATGACCACCGTTTTTGAATGGACCTGTGCCAGTGCCTTTCCCCGGACCGGATCCTGCTCATGGTAATGAGTGGAGAATGCCCGGGCGTAGGCGTAACGGTCTTTTGCCACTTCATCAAACGATGGAAGAACTATGATCTCTTCATGGACACTGGAGCGCCATTCCGACAGCACCATTTTGTATGATGTGCCCCTGATATCCCTCATCGAGTGAATATCCTCGCCATTTGAGAGCCTTTCTGCTATTTCAAGGACCTGTCGTTCGGCCATTCCGAACATGAGAAGGTCGGCTGGAGCATCGGCAAGGATCGATCCCCTCACCCGGTCCGACCAGTAGTCATAGTGAGCGAACCTCCTGAGACTCGCCTCGATTCCGCCGATGACTATCGGAGCGGTTGGGAAAATGGAATGGACAATGTCGGTATAGACGATGGCCGCCCTGTCGGGTCTGCCCGGTTTTCCCCCGGGGCCGTAAACATCTTCTTTTCTCCGTTTAAGTGCCGGGGTGTAGTTATTCACCATCGAATCCACATTTCCCGAAGAGATGGAAAAAAACAGCCTGGGCCTCCCAAGCTTCCTGAAATCTTCCGGGTTCTTCCAGTCCGGTCTCGCAATTATACCTACGGAATACCCGGCTTCCCAAAGGACACGGCCAATCAGAGCCGTCCCGAATGAGGGGTGATCGACATAGGAGTCCCCTGTAATCAGGATAACGTCAAACTGTTCGATACCGAGCTCTGCTCCTTCTTTAAGAGTCATCGGCAGGAATCGCGGTTGGGACCGGTTCATGGTATTCTGATTAAAAATTCTGTTTTTAATTCTTTTCCCGAATCCTTCAGGTTTCATTGGGAGATTTCCGAGATGGTTGGCAGGACAAGTCCTGTTTTCGCATCTTCCTCCCTCTTTATTTCAATACCCGTTATCTCGCTGATTACAGCCTCGACAACGATATACGTCCTAATCGTCCCTCTCAGGCACCCAGTCAGGACACGGTCGCCCCTTCCGATCGATGCATGAAGGTGCAGGTGGGGACTGTCATCTCCAGGCGAGATTGTTGCCATGCCAATGACTTCCCATCCTCCGGAAAACGTCTCAAAATGGGGATTTGGTGGAAGGACTGGTTTTTCAGGACCGGTAACGATCTGGCCGGATAACAACGCCCCGATGAACCTGATATGGCCGCAATGTACGTTATGCCGGGCGATAAAGTCCTGCAGAGTCTTAATCAGGTCTTCTCCGTCGTCAATTCTCAGAAGAAAAATTCTTCCCGGCTTTCCTTCGGCGTATTGCATACATGATCTGATCAGAACGTGTACGCCTGCCCTTCATAAACTAATCTCAGAGGGCATCCGATCTTGAGATTATCCGGAAATTATTTCCAATATTCTCAGATGTTTTATTATTAACAAAATTGCTGTAATTATCTTAAATCCTAAAAACAGACCATAGATTCACCTGTCACGTTCGATTTCATAGTGAATCGCAATATTTTTCGATAACCGGGTTTCCCCAGAAATTATAGTCTGAAGAAAGATCTGGAGCATTAAAAAAACGACGACGGTGCAGTGTAACCATTGAGGGCAATAAGTGAAGAAGGTAGACCATTCGTTGGGATTTGTCCACTATTTTTGGAATATTGTGGCAGTATGATGTTTTTTCCGGTGGATGAAACAATTAAACTGCTGCTTGTTTTCCATTGGTTATCGTTAATAATAACAGCAGTTGCGGGCGTGATTAAGGCAATAAATGACAAATACAGGATCAAAATCCATAATGATGGATTTATCGACGTTTTATTTTTCACAGTACTGTTTCAGTAACCCTATTGATTAATAAAAGTTACCCGGATAAAAAATTCAGACAATGGTATCTGGTCAGAAGGGGGATCCTTATCAAATAATTCAGGATGTAAAGGGGTGAACGTGATCAGCGTCCACCGACGCCGCCGCCACCGAATCCGCCGCCACCGCCAAATCCTCCCCCTCCGAAGCCTCCACCGCCGCCCTGGGACGGAGGTGCAAATGCCATGATGGGGATGAAAGACCCGTACATGACTCCGAGGGAAGGCGCTGCAGCCATTTCAGGAATGCTGATGTTCAGTTCCTTCATCGCAGTTTCGACCTTTTTACCCACGCCCAGGGCAGTCCCATAGACCAGCCATTCACCCCACTGGGATATATCGGCCGGCGAATATTGTTTCATCAGGGCCAGGTCTGAAAGGAAATAGGCAAATGCATCCCATTCGAGTTTTTCTTTATAGGTATCGTCCTTCCATTGCCCGAATAACGTAGTGGGATATGCCAGAGCGATCAATGAAAGCACCAGTACCGTGCCCCAGAGGAATGCGGCAGGCAGAAGGAGGTAGAGATTGACCGGGAACACAATCAGGACAACGATCACCACAGCGAGAATGGCTGCACCAAACAGGGCAAGAGGGATAATATGGTCCCGCCCGTCTATTATGTACCGGTTGATCAGGACCGGATCGGTCCGGTGTGTCACATCCCTGAGTTCACGCTGGTATTTCAGTATTTTCGACTGTGCTTTCAAATCCCTGGCGGCATGCTCGGCGAGTGTTTTCAGAACGTCGGTATCTACGACCCCCTCCTGTTCGACATCCTTGAGAAATGCAATAACACGTTGTTCGTACGGATCTCCCGGGTTTTCTTTGAGGATTTTAATAGTTATTCCCTTTTCACCCTCTTTTTCCGTGATCCTGATGAAACCCCTCCGGTGCAGGTCAAGGAGGGTGGCATAATAGCCATCTTCATCGAAATCCATGGCATCACCTTTAAAAAGCAGGTTTACCACCCAGGGTTTTTTCGTAGGATCGGGAACGAAACTCAAATATTTCGGGACCGTAAACGACTTCTCCCTGCCGTACCGGTAGTAGATGATAATGAAAAGGACCGGGGTCAGGGCTGCCATGATATACCCGCTGGCCAGCAACGCCAAGGAAAAAATATAGGGGATGCCATTATACCAGGGATTCGCAGCACTCGTTTTTCCTGCGACATCATTTACCGGCTGGGGAAATCCGTTGATCAGGGTCATTGCATCTTTTGAAAGCAGGAGTTCGATACCAACGGTCTCATCCTGGGAGGCCCTTCCGGTGATCACCATCAGGTCGCCTTCCCGGGAGACCTGCAATGTTGACGGATGTGGATAGACCGCTTTTACGTACGTTGCCGGGATTGTTATCCTGATATTCCTGTACGGCACGTGCTGGTCAACGAGTTTAAGGTTAAGGTGGGCATCAGTTGCATCATACTCGATGGGGGGATGCAGGATTACCGTCGAGTCCAGGGGGTACGTCCCGGCACGATAATACGAGGGGTTATAGATCCCTTCTTCATTCAGTTCAGCAAGTCGGCGGATTATTGCCAACTGTGAGGGATCCCCACCTGTACCGACAATGGTAACAACACCATTGTAATCCTTCACGTAGCCGGTCGTCCCTGGAGGATTAATAAGGGATACAAACTGGATTGAGGGAATGGCAACCGGTGATGTCACCAGGGGTTCGTTCCAGAACCGGAAGAGCATCCGGTATTCACCGGTATTTTTCACGAGATAATCATAATGCTCGGTGAACGTTCCGTTCTGGTAGAGTTCTGCATTATATTGGCCGACGATAAGGTCTCCTTCAATAAGTGCCGGGAGGACCCCGGTAAGGGCGAACATCCCGATCACTATGAGGATCGAAACGACGACGAGTGATGCAATCTGCGAAAACTCGCTCACGATATCAATCCTAGAACTCTATTTTCGGCGGCGTGCTGATCTGTTCTTCAAACTGAAGGTACTCCAGCTTCTTCATTCCAATCGTATTTGCAACGAATTTTGACGGTATTGTGTCACACATGATGTTAAACTGCTGTGAAATATTGTTGTAGGTGTACCTCTGCCGGGCGATTTCCTCCTCGATACTCCGGATTGCATCCTGGAGGTTTAAAACAGTGGTATTCGTCTTCAGGTCCGGATAATTTTCTGCGACCGCGATCAGCCTTCCGAATAAGGACCGCGATTCCTTTTCTATGTCGTTCAGATCGCCAGGCCCGGCAGTACCCACTTTGGCACGCATTTCGGTAACTTTCTGGAGGGTCTCCTGCTCGAATTTCGCGTAGCTTTTTACCGCTCCAAGGAGCTGGTCGATCATGTCGAGCCTCTTTTTCATGGCTACCCTGATCTGGCCAAGAGTGGCCTCTGAAGAATTCTTCAGGGTGTAGAGCCGGTTATAAATGCCAATGAAGTAGAGAACGATGATAATTATGATGAGGAGTATAATACCCCCCACGATCCAGGGGATTAATCCTTCCAACAATGTCGGGTCACCATGGTAAGATGAGAAGGTATTGGATTTAAAAGATTGGGAGGGGAGCGAGGATACGCCTCCAAACCTATAGTTTATAGCTACATCCGATAAAATCAAAAAAATATTATAAATATAGGATATATAGAGCCCGGCGATTGAGGTCATCAGGGTATCAGAAATACTTCCAAGCGATTATTCAATTGCAAGCGTTCCGATAATCCGTAATTTCCCCCCTTCCAGGTAATGGAGTATTGCCCTGGCCCCGGGCGGATACACCAGTTCTTTCTCTGTTTTCAAGGTGATTTCAGGCTTGTGCCAGTCGCCGGAATTGTTGATGTATGCGATTTTAGACGGTAAAAACTGCATCCAGTGCCCGACATAGACCACCATCCCTTCCTTCAATGGTCCCGGCCAGTACTTTACCAGGTTGGCCCTGCCGTGGAGGGTGCCGGATGACGAGATTGAATTGTCCTTCGTCAGGACATAACCGCGGTCGAGCTCCTCAGCTTCGATACCTTTCAGGGCAAGACCGGCCCGGTCTGTCGCATAGGCGATCTCCGCGTCGTCATCATGCTTCTGGATCGAGCGGACCAGGACCGTTTTTTTCAACGGCAATACGTTCAGAGTATCATGGCGCCTGATTATTCCGCCGGTCACGCATCCAAGCGCCACGGTGCCTATTCCTTTCACATTGAAAAAATGGTCGATCGGCATGGCACCCGGGGTCTGGCCCTCGGGTGGGATATCTTTGTTTTTTTGCCCTGCCTCGGAGAGAAACCTTTCGCGGAGTCTCATCCGGTCGTCTTCAATTATTTCGTATCCTTCGATAACAGTCCCTTTCAAAAGAGGAGCGACCTGTTCCGGAGTGATATAATTCCTGAGTATCAGAAACCCGTTTTTCCGGCCTGCGCAATCCAGCATCAGAATCATCTCGCCAAGCTGGGCGTTGATCTCGTCGACTACGAGGACTACCTTCTCGGCGAGAGAGACGGCAAAATACAGCGGGGCGAGTTTCTCCGGGTATCGCGATGGTTCCACCATGGTGACCGTGATATCCCCGGACTTCAGATTATAAAATGTGATATCACTTGCTGTCCCGGGTTTCGCTATTTCTTTCGAATACCCCGGAGGACCTAACATCGCGACATTCAGGTTAGACATTCCAATATCACTCGGTTCTTGTTGGTGATAGGTCTTACGTCACCGGGAATTTCCTGAAATTTTTTGATAATCGATCTTCCCGGCATGCAGGGATTATTGTGGAATCGCAAATTTTCAGATAGAACAAAACTTTGTTCACAATAAACAATTTTTTTCCGCCGGCAGATTTCATTTGGTCGATAGCATTGTATATTACAAGCCGGGTGACCTGAGGATCACCGGGAGATTCCTGATATCCCGGATAATCACCGAAGATTGTTCGAGCATCAGGTTAACGAGCTCGTGATGTCCTGCCATTCGGAAATCGGTCCTTATTGCGTAGACAGGGATTCCCCGGTGGGTCGCGTACCCCATCTCCCAGGCGGTGCCCGAATCGGCATCTGCCCCGTCTATCACCGCAACCAGCAGATCTACCTGATCGAGTGCTTCCCTGTGCATCCTGAAAATTTCTTCGTGTTCCGATTTACTCCTGCAGTTGGTATCGTCTCCAACTTCCTGGGGCAGGTATACGTCGAAGAAATGATCTTTGAGAATATCCCGGATTTTTATGTTGAATGCTTTTTCGGCTTCCGAGAAGAGTGGCGCTGCAAGATACACGCGGTACCTGGCGAATTCTTTGACATCTGCTATTGGCAGTTCAGGAAATTTTGCCAGAAAAACACCCCTTCCTGACTTTTTCGGCGAGGACCCGTCTGTACTTCCATAATAGGTGGATGTTGCACCACAGGTGGGGGACGAATTAACCCCGACAATACATAACGGAGGGCCTCGTTCTTCTATAATGCTCCTGACCCGTTCTTCTAGTCCGGTAAGAATGTCGCGGAAATCATCTGAATCCAGCCTTTCGAGGAATGTGCCGGGTTTCCGTTCCTTACCGAGAAAAAGGGTTTCAGGACACGGGAGAGTGACAATATCGATCCCGAATTTTTCACACCGTTTCCTTGCCTGATCGAAAAAGAAACGATCCTCACCCGTGGTGATCCCTTCCGCCCTCAGGCCGGGATCCGGGATGCAGGGTGACATCAGTACGTACATTGATAGAATGTGGGCGCTCACAGAACATAGATGATCCCCCTCTATGCGTACCGCGACAATAGTTGCGACCCGAGGAAATGCACTGTTGTGAAACTCGAACGTGCAGGGCTCGTCAGGATTTTACATACGATATCGCGGATTCCCAGGACTAGTTTGATCCTCGATCCTGCTGCAGAACAGGCTCTATCACCTGCCGATAAACCGATTAAGTCTCTTACCGTACTCGACTGTTCCTGGGAGGTGCTGGATACCGCGGCGATTTCCGGGCGAAGCCTGCGAAGGGCACTCCCTTTTCTTCTCGCAGCAAACCCGGTAAATTTCGGCCGCCCCTGGAAGCTGAACTCTGCCGAAGCATTCGCTGCGGCCCTTATAATCCTCGGAGAGCCCGGACAGGCCGGGGAATTATTATCAAAATTCAAATGGGGAATCCGATTTTTAGAGGTAAACGAAGAGCCATTGAGGCTGTATGCAGCGGCACGTGACAGTAAGGAAATTATTTCGATCCAGAATGGATATCTCGTCGATTAGTGAAGGAGATCTTGAACAGCCGTTTTCTAATCAATTACCTGTTCATGGAGGACAATTATCCATCAGGGTCCGATCTGTTCAGGTTCGATATCTATAATGTCCTCATCGCAGCCAAACGTGTATTTCACACGCCTGAGTGTCAACGCCTGACCGATCATTGCAATCCCGATGATAATCGCGAAAATTCCCCAGAGGTCAACAACGAGGACTGCCGCTATGCCAGGATAGAGGATCATAGCAATGCCGATGAGAAGGGGAATAATTCCAAGAAGGATTATCAGGACTCTTGTGACGACTTCCACAAACGCGACAAAACCATACCCGATCATTAACAGGCCGATCAGGATCGACAATGCTGCCATAAGGACAATGGCGATAGTTGCCAGGAGCCCGGGAGCGATGAATGATATCATGCCAAGGACAATAAAAAAAAATCCGGAAAACAGGAGAGGCCACCATGAGATCGTATAACGTGCAGCGAAAAAGCAGGCAATGATAAGGATGATCCCGATTAAAAACGCAAGGGCACAGAACAACAATGCGATAACACTCATCACGAGGTTGGGCCGGAGTAGGGTGATAATCCCAAGGAGGATGAGGATTATACCTAGGATGCTAAAAGACTCCCATCGCGACGGTACTCTGCATACTTCGAGCATCTGAAACCAACCTGGAATCGTTTATTGTCTTTTCTAAGTTAAATCCATTCCTATGAAAAATTACCGAACATAATAATAACCAGGCTCTCGATCACGAGTGAAATTCTTTAAAAAATTGCAAATTAAAAATTAATAGCTTTTCCATGAATCCCGGGATCATTAGGTTAAATAATGATGTCCTCTCATCTCCTCATTGTATGATAAAAGTAGCAGTCAACGGGTATGGGACTATCGGGAAGCGTGTGGCCGATGCTGTGGCGGCCCAGCCCGATATGGAGATCGTCGGGGTTTCAAAAACAAAACCCAGTGCAGAGGCCTATATTGCAAAGATGAGAGCATATCCCCTTTATATTGCGGACCTGACCAGAAAAACTGCATTTGATAAGGCTGGTATTCCGGTTGCAGGGTCAGTCGATGACATGCTGAAAAAAGCCGATATTGTGATCGACGCTACACCCGGTGATGTGGGTGCAAAGAATAAGCCGGTATACGAAAAAGCCGGTATCAAAGCGATATTCCAGGGCGGTGAAGAGCACGAAGTCGCGGGCTTCTCCTTCAATTCAGACTGCAACTATAACGATGCCGTCGGAAAACAGTTCGCCAGGGTCGTTTCATGCAATACAACCGGGCTGTGCAGGATCATCAATGCCATGGACAAAGCCTATGGTGTGGAAAAAGTCCGTGCCGTTATGGTCCGGCGGGGTTCCGACCCGGGAGAGGTGAAAAAAGGTCCCATCGATGCCGTTGTCCTGAACCCCGTTACGATACCGAGTCACCATGGTCCCGATGTCCAGACGGTGCTTCCCCACATCCCTATCGTCACCATGGCAATGATCGTACCTACGACCATGATGCACATGCATGCCGTGACGATGGACCTGAAAAAACAGGCGGCAAGGGAAGATATCCTGAAAATAATTGAACAGCACCCGAGGATGGGATTGGTAAGAAAATCAACGGGCATCACGAGCACTGCCGAATTGAAGGAATATGCGATGGATATGGGACGGAGCCGTTCCGACCTCTGGGAGAACGGGATCTTTGAAGACTCGGTCGCGGTAGTAGGAAAAGAGCTGTACCTGTTCCAGGCGATTCACCAGGAAGCCGATGTGGTCGTGGAAAATGTCGATGCGATACGCGCCATGACCGGAACCATCAGGGATGCCGGGACGTCGATCAGAATGACAAACGAAGCGCTCGGGTTCAAAGCGATTTAGAAGAACCATTAACTCTCATAATCACCAATTCTTTTCAATGGATCCCTATACATTGGCGACACGGAATACCGTCGAGGTCGTCACTGAAGAAGAACTCAAATCTCTCTTAAAATCACCTGAAAGGCGTGTATACGCAGGTTATGAACCGAGCGGGGAGATCCATCTCGGTCACCTTGTCACGGTCAATAAGTTAATGGATCTCAAGGCTGCAGAATTCGAGATCGTCGTATTACTGGCAGACCTGCACGCATTCCTGAACCGGAAAGGCACCATGGCCGAGGTCCGGGAGCTCGCAGATTATAATAAACGCTGCTTTGAAGGATTGGGGCTGAAAGATGTCCGATTTATTCTCGGTTCCGATCTCCAGCTGAATTCAGAGTACGAACTGCTCATGCTCCGCCTGTCCCAGCAGATCACCCTGAACCGTGCAACGAGAAGCATGGACGAGGTCGGGAGACAGATGGACGCTCCGACGGTCTCCCAGATGATATACCCGATCATGCAGATGGTGGATATCGCGATGCTTGGCGTTGACGCCGCAGTCGGGGGGATAGACCAGCGGAAAATTCACATGCTTGCACGGGAACACCTTGTCAATGTGGGCTTCCCGGCACCGGTTTGCATCCACACGCCGATTCTCAATGGGCTTGACGGAAAGAAAATGTCCTCCTCGAGCGGTAATTATATCTCTGTTGCAGATACGGAAGAAACGATCAATAAGAAGTGCCAGAAAGCGTTCTGCCCGCCGGAATGCGAGGACAACGCGGTGCTCCAGATGTTCCAGTATCATGTATTCCCGAGAGTTTCGTCCGTAGTGATGACCCGCCCGGAGAAGTTCGGTGGTAACCGGGAGTTTTTTGCATATAACGAGCTTGAAAATGCGTACCGGAAGGGTGAAATCCACCCTCTCGACCTGAAAAAGACTCTCGGCTGTTACCTTGCAGAAATCCTGGCACCTGTCCGCGATTACATATTATAGCTGGTGAATACCTGTGCGGAGAAAAGAGACTGAACAGGAACATGATTTCGACCGTGAAATTGCAAATCTCGGTATCCGCATAAAGGACGTCGACACACTCAAGGTCAGGGGAGAAGTGTTTGATGAAATAACACTTCTTGCACTTTACAAACTGGTCCATAGGAAATGGATCTCTGCTATCGGGGGGTCCATCAGCACCGGAAAAGAAGCGAATGTTTTTCTTGCAGAGAAGGATTCCACCGACATTGCCATCAAGATTTACCGGATCAGGACGGCAAATTTCAACGCGATGAGTGAATATATCATCGGAGATCGTCGCTTTGCCGGGATTAAAAAGACAAAAAAAGATCTGATCTTTGCATGGTCCCGGAAGGAGTTTTCAAACCTCAAACGGGCCCATACAGCAGGACTCTCCGTTCCCGAGCCCTTTGTCTGGGACAGGAATATTCTTGTCATGGAATTTATCGGCTCCGATGGAATCCCGCATCCGCATCTGAAAAATGTCCATGCCGATAATCCCGATAAGATATACAGGGAAATAATACAATTTATCGAAGACCTCTACAAAAAGGCAGGTCTTATCCATGCCGATTTAAGTGAGTTTAATATCCTGTACCATGAAAAACCATATGTAATTGATATGGGACAGTCGGTTACCACCGATCACCCGAGGGCGTTTAAATTCCTTAAAAGAGATATCGCAAATATCAATCATTTCTTCTCATCCGAGTGCGATGTTGAAGATGAAAAAGTGATATTTTCACGAGTGACCGGCATGTTATTTCCCGATACTGAAACGAAATCTCCGGCACAGGAAGGGTTGTGAGCACCATGAGACAGGAGATAAAAGTTGCAGGAAACAGGGTTGGAGCCCTCATTGGAAAGGAGGGTGCAACAAAGAAAAAGCTGGAAGAGAAGTCCGGGACAAACATTTCCGTCGACAGTAAGGAAGGGCTTGTTATCATCGAAGGCGACGAGGCACTCGGGTTTCTCAGGGCTGTTGAGACAGTGAACGCGATAAATCGTGGGTTTTCGCCCGAGCGTTCCTTCTGCCTTCTTGAGGATGAGGACCTGATCCTCGATGTCATCGACCTCTCTGCAATAGCCGACAGTCCGCGCCAACTCGACAGGCTCCGGGGCAGAATCATCGGCAAGGACGGTAAATCGCGGGAACAGATCGAGGACATGACCCAGGTATCGGTGTCAGTATTTGGAAAGACCATTGCATTGATCGGGTTACCTGAACAGATCAAAGTCGCCCGCAGTGCCATCGACATGCTGATCCAGGGTGTCCCCCACGAGATGGTTTTCTCGTTCCTTGAAAAGAAAAAACGTGAAGCGAAACAGGATATTATCAGTTATTACTATTGAATGCCCTGGACCCCGGACGATGGATAGGAAAGGAGTATTTCCATTGCAAATTAAATATGTTTCCCTAAGGTTAATTGATCAATTTAACTAATCTCCGTTTGTATTAGAGTGGAATCTATGGGGTTATATCTGATATCGGGAAACCTGATCCTTTCTTACCGGCGGTCCCGCGGGGTATTCTGATGGATGTTACTGATCTGCCCATTCCTGCCAGTCTTCGTGGATTTTACATGCGGGCCGGGATAACCGGGTTATATCCTCCCCAGGCAGAATGCGTCAGAAAGGGTATGTTCCGGGGTAAGAACCTTCTTGTCGCAATTCCCACCGCGAGCGGGAAAACCCTTATTGCTGAAATGGCAATGCACCATCATATCGCTGACGGGGGAAAATGCCTGTATATTGTGCCCCTGAAGGCCCTGGCAAGTGAGAAATTCGAGGAATTTTCAGGAAAGGGTGTCCGGATCGGAATATCGACGGGAGATTTTGACCGGAGGGACGAATCACTTGGGAACAACGATATCATCGTCGCTACCAGTGAAAAAGTGGATTCCCTCATAAGGAATAGTGCCCACTGGCTTTCGGATATTTCACTTCTGGTCGTTGACGAGGTACACCTCATAGACTCTCCCGACCGCGGTGCTACTGTCGAGATGGTTATCACCAAGATGCGGTACAGGAGCCCCGGCATGCAGATCATCGCACTTAGTGCAACGATCGGAAACCCCGGGGTTCTGGCCCGCTGGATGGATGCGGAACTGGTTACTTCGGAATGGAGACCGGTCGACCTCCGCCAGGGGGTGTTCTATAATGGGAAGATCCGGTTCCATGAACAATGCCGGCCGGTGAACGCAGTTTCAAAATACGATGACCTGAACCTCTGTCTCGATACCATCGAGGAGGGCGGACAGTGCCTGGTATTTGTTTCATCGAGAAAAAATGCAGAGGCTTTTGCGAAACGAGCTGCGCAGGCGCTGAAATGTGAAAACAAGGACCTGGACGGATACTACGAGCGGCTCAGGAAGCTCGCGGAAACAGACGTGGACAAATCACTTGCTGCCTGTGTTCATGCCGGTGCCGCATTTCACCATGCGGGACTGAATCACAACATCCGATCGATCATTGAGGAGGGCTTTCGGAGGGGCCATATCCGGACTATCTCCTCAACCCCGACCCTCGCGGCCGGCCTGAACCTGCCGGCCCGCCGGGTTATAATCAGGGATTACCGGAGATTTACCTCCGGCGAAGGTATGGTCCCGATACCGGTCCGGGAATATCACCAGATGGCAGGTCGGGCCGGGAGACCGCATCTCGACCCGTACGGTGAAGCGGTGCTGATAGCAAAAGATGAACAGGATGTAGAAGCACTGTTTGAATGGTATATCGATGCACCTGCCGAAGACGTCTATTCCCAGGCAGGTTCAGAAACCCAGCTCTGTACCCATATTCTCTCCCTGATTGCTTCGGGGTTTGTCAGGTCCCGGCACGACATTAATTCGTTCATGGACCGGACATTTTTCCTCTACCAGCATAAGCAAAGCAGGATAATCCCCCGTGTCATCGACCAGGTGATCAACTTCCTCTGTTCATCGGAGATGATCACCATCAACAGGGAACTCCTTGCGGCAACTGAATTCGGTTACCTGGTTTCCCGGTTATATATCGACCCGCGTGGGGCGGAGACCATCGTGAGAGGCCTGATCTCTGCCGATAAGTACTCGGATAGCGGCCTCCTCCAGCTGATCTGCAGTACCCCCGATATGTACACGCTCTACGTGAGTAACAAAGACCGGCCCTATCTCGACCGGTTTTTTTGCGACAATGAATCAGAATTATGGCTTGAGATGCCACCCGACGATGAAGAGACCTTTTACCGGGGCCTGAAAACGACCATGCTCCTCCTTGACTGGTCCCGGGAGCTATCTGATACCGTTATTTGTGAACGTTATTCGGTAGGACCGGGAGATATCTACTCCATGGTGGAAAGTATCAACTGGCTCCTCCATGCGACCTCAAGACTCACCCCGATGTTTGCTCCCAAATTCAGAATTGAAATCCGTGAACTGGAATACTGCATGAAATATGGTGTGAAACGCGAGCTGCTGCCGCTGGTAAAACTCAAAAATATCGGGAGAGTACGCGCACGCCGTCTGTTTAATAATGGAATCACCAGTCCGGAGGATATTAAGCGGGCCGGGATAGAACGAATTTCTTCTATCCTCGGAAAAGGAATCGCCGAACAGTTGTTCTACGATACGAAGGTCAGCAACCGCGCAGGGGAGTCTGCCGGGGACGGGGATTCAGCACCAATCGAACCTGAACAATCGACATTGTCACATTTTGGAGATTGAATGTATCCGGATAAAAAGCAGGAGCCGGAAACGGGGAAAAGATTTCCCGCAATGTTTTCCGGGAAAAACCCTGACGATTGTGACGAGGAAGATAAGGGACATTCCTGTAGTATCAGGCAGGTGGAGATCACCATCAAGGACCTCCCGGGTTATCTTCACCGTTTGAGGAGCCTTTCGACAGAATACGGATTACACATTATTTTATTTAACGAAGAGATGATGGCAGGGATTGCCCATGTCGGTATGGCCTTGTCCCACGCATTTCGTGCCGTCAAATCAGGCACATGCATATCCAGCTCTGTTGAAATTGAGGCCCTTCTCTATGCCGCTGGGTCCCGACAGGTTATTGACGGGGCAAAGTTCGGGCTCCATGAAGGGGTTAACCGGGCGTATTTATGCCTCTGCCCGGATAGTGAAGATGTCTGGAATATCCTTTCCAACGAGATGCACCTATCGTCAGATGACTGGGAGGTACTCGGCAATATCAAGAAATCCCGTCTCATCTCAGCATTCGGTGTGACGGCACCCGAGTTATCAGTCACCGGTGAAGACAGGCTGAAGGACCTGGTGCTCGAACGGGTGGCACTCCTTGATGTGAATAAATAAATCCTGCTTCACACGCCTGATACCTTCCAGAAACCGGGGGCGACGTTTCCTGATGCGGATAAATACTGCTGGTTCACATCGTTTAATATCTTTTAGAGATCTGAGCGGATGGCCTTCTTGAAATGGATAAACACTCCTGTCTCACACCGCCTGATACCTTTCAGGAACCTGAATGGAAGCGTGATATCGGCTATCATAAATGGCGGACTCTATGGACTTGTTGATGAATCGCTATAATCCTTGTATTCCTTCAATTGATCGGCATAACAATTCTTAAAAAAATCATGGTTATTTCCGTGCATGCGTCAGGATATGTACAATTTCAGGAAGAATTAGTTCCTTCGTCGCAAGTGTAACGGCTCCATTGGATCCGGGAATACAAAAAATTGCCTTCTTCTGTATAATTCCTCCGCTTGCACGTGAGAGCATCGCCGATGTCCCGACTTCATCGAGGCTTTTCAGCCTGAACAGTTCACCGAATCCGTCTATTTTTTTCTCATAGAGGGGTTCCACGGCTTCGATAGTACAGTCGTCATGGGTAAGCCCTGTTCCTCCATTGAGAATGATGCAATTGCACAACTTCATGCCGCAAACAAGCGCTTCCCTGATTTCAGGAACTGAATCGGGCACGATGCCAAGGTATTCCGCATGTATTCCTGCGTCGGCGAGAAGGGTAATAATTATCTTTCCACTGGAATCAGTAATATTACTGCGTGTACTGGAGACAGTTATGACGCC
>DATKKE010000012.1:0-10919 GCA_035543455.1 Methanoregulaceae archaeon | reverse complement strand
GCATGGAATACTTTTAATTACGGGTTGATATTAACAATCGGAGGATTTTTTGTCCTTTTATATCGCTCATGGAAAGAAGAACGCCCCGAACAGCATGTAATCCTTTTATGGTCTGTGGTTGTGTTGATTGCCACTTGGCAGCATATACGGTACGAGTATTATCTTGCTGCCAATGTAGCCATTCTCTCAGGGATCTGCGTCGGATATGTTTTTAACGCGGGCTGGAAAGACATCAAAATGCTTGCAAGGCCATCAGGAGGAGCAGAAAAGGGCAAAGAAACGCCGGTCAGCACACCGTCTCCAGCTCGAAAAGCAAAAAAAGGAGCTCAAAAATCCAAAACTGCCGCGAAAAAGGGAACCAGTTATCTTAGGGTGGGACTCGTCGGACTGGTGATACTGTTCAGTATCCTGTTTGTTGCGGCATCACTCCCCGATGAGTACATTGTAGCGACATCGGGCGGTCTTCGGATGAATGGCGACTGGAGAGAGTCGCTCGAGTGGATGGGGACTCATACCCCCGATACGGGTGTTGACTATTATAAGATCTACGATGCCAGCACATTCAAATATCCGCCTCAGGCCTATGGCGTGATGTCGTGGTGGGACTACGGCCATCTGATCACGTACATTGCAAAAAGAATACCCAATGCCAATCCCTTCCAGGCGGGTGTTGCAGGACCGAATGGCGCAGCGGCATATTTCATGTCCCAGTCTGAGCCTGTTGCGAACCAGGTCCTGAAGAATGACGGAACCCGGTACGTCGTCACGGATATCGAGATGGACACTGCTAAATTCTGGGCCATGGCTACGTGGTATAATACATCGATCGGTGTGTACCCCTACCAGCGTACCTATCTGATCCCGGATCCGAACAACGCCGGTCAGTACGGGCCGGTAACACTATACGAAGCACCCTACTTCCAGACAATGATCTCAAAACTCCATAATTTCGATGGATCGATGACGGATCCGACAACGGCATTCTATGTGGAATATTCGGACCCTTCGATCACTACCGTACCTTACCCAGTTGTGACCGGGGCGAAAAATGTGAATGTATCGGATGGGCTGGTGATGGTATCGCAGTACAATGCCCAGGCAGCGGCGGGGAAACATGCAGAACTATTAAATATGGCTCCATTCCTGCCACTATCTCAGGTCCCTGCACTGCATAACTATCGGCTGGTACACGAATCACCTACCAATGCCTATAGCTCGGCACCACCGGATATAAAATATGTCAAGGTCTTTGAATTCGTGCCGGGCGCCGTCATCAGGGGAGAAGGTATTATTGAAGTCCCGATCATCACAAACACCGGCAGGCAGTTCACCTACCGCCAGGCAAGCATCAATGGCACGTTTATTGTCCCCTATTCAACCACAGGGAACCAGTACGATGTAAAGGCAACCGGTAAATATCATATTATCGGCACCGGGCAGCAGTTTGACGTGCCAGAGGACGCGGTCACGCAGGGGAAGCAGATTAATTAGTTACGATGAATTTCAGATGTACGGCAGTTACCGGGGATATATTTGCAAAACATGAAATGGACGGGCACCACGACCGAAACTCCCGTCTCAAAGATGCCGTCCTCGGTATTCCCCCGGGTGTGGAGATAATCTCTCCACGTCCTGCCACAGTTTCTGATCTCGAGAGGGTTCACAGCCCTGATTATATACAAATGATCCGGGATCTCTGCACCGGTGAAGAAAAACGTTATATTGACATGAATACGTATCTTACCGGAGATACGTTTGAGGTCGCCTCGTTCGCAGCCGGCTCGGCAATGACCACAGTTGACCAGGTCCTGCAGGGGGAACATTGTTTTGCCCTGGTCCGGCCCCCGGGACATCATGCTGAGCCAGACCGGGCCATGGGGTTCTGTATTTTCAATAACGCGGCAGTTGCTGCATCCTATGCCGTTGCATCAGGGAAAAAAGTGGCAATTATCGACTGGGATATCCACCATGGTAACGGGACCCAGAAAATTTTTTATTCAAGTGACAAGGTCCTGTATTGTTCGATTCACCAGGCAAATCTTTTTCCCGGGACGGGCTGGATTGATGAGATCGGTATCGGTCCCGGAAAAGGATATACCCTTAATATACCCATCAGGGGGGGCTCCATGGTAACTGATTATATCTATATTTTTAATCATGTCATTATTCCCGCAATAGGCCGGTTTCTACCCGACATAGTGATTATTTCTGCAGGCCAGGACCCTCTGATCGACGACCCGTTGGGTGGAATGAATCTGGAACCTTCCGATTTTGGGATTCTTACCGGGCTCATTGCAGACCATTTCAAAAATCCTCTGGCCCTTGTCCTTGAAGGAGGATACGGACCATCGGTTAGACCTTCTGTTCATGCAATATTCTCTGCTCTCCAGGGAGAGGTTCCGGAATACCGTGAGGTAATTCCAAGGGAAAGTACCCTGCGTGTAGTGTCGCAACTCAAAAAACTGATAAACTAAATCGCGACCGATTCATTACTTCAGGTCCCGGTAATTTGGTTTTCACCGGTATCGGATCGTATCGTACCCCAGTTACGTCATCATCAAAACATTGATAGGGTCTATTGGTCACAGTATCTGGTGAGGGCCTATGCTCGTTGATGAAATGGTAGTCGGAATGCGGGTTAGATACCCCGGTACCGGTACGACAGGCAACGTAGTCCGGATAGAAAATGAACAAGGCGATGTATTTGCCGAACTCGACAGCACCCATCTCCTGTACCGCATCGATCAGCTCGTACCGGTAGAATCAACTGGTGAAAAGAAGTACGAAAAACGGAAAGAGGATATAAAAAAGACCCTGGAAGAGGAAAGAAAGTTTGTTTCAGGCCAGGAATTTCAGGAAGCGGTTAAAAATCTCGACCAGAGTTGTGAAGGCGGGGGATAGTCTTACCGGATTAATCTCCGGGAAAGAATTTTTACCGGTTTTAGCGAAAATCAATAGGTAACTGACTTCGGTAATGGGAAATAGATCACTTAAGTAACGGCAAATTTCTGACAGAACAGAGAAATCCTAATTTTGCCGATTACGTATAAGTAGGATCATTATAAATTCAATAGGGAGGTTTGATCGCTTTTGCGTGATGTAACTATTCCAGGTGTCAATATCGGGGTTGTCGGGCATGTCGACCACGGGAAGACGACCCTTGTCTATGGACTGACAGATACCTGGACAGATCGGCACAGCGAAGAGATAAAGCGGGGGATTTCTATTCGCCTTGGATACGCAGATGCGACATTCTACAAATGCCCGACCTGTCAGGGATCTGATGCATATTCAACAAAACCTGTCTGTCCTGTTTGCGGGGGAAAAGGAACTCCCTATCGTTCGATCTCATTCGTCGATGCACCTGGCCACGAGACACTGATGGCGACGATGCTATCCGGATCAGCGCTCATGGACGGGGCAATGCTTGTAATAGCAGCCAACGAGACCTGTCCCCAGCCCCAGACCAAGGAACACCTCATGGCACTCGAGCTGGTCGGGATCAGGAATATCGTTATCGTCCAGAATAAAATCGATGTAGTCAGCCAGAAAGAGGCAATGGCGCATTACGAACAGATAAAGAAATTTATCAAGGGTACGATTGCTGAAAATGCCCCAATTGTACCTGTTTCTGCCCAAAAGGGAATCAATATCGGCGCGCTTGTGGAGGCGCTCGACCAGAAGATCCCGGAACCTCAACGCGACCCTGAAGCGAAACCGATGATGCTGATCGCCCGGTCGTTTGACATTAATAAACCGGGCTGCAACTGGAAAGAAGTTAAAGGAGGAGTAATCGGGGGATCATTGATACGAGGCATTCTCAAGGAAGGTGAAGATATCGAGATCCGTCCGGGCCGCCAGAAACAGGTAGAAAACAGAATACGGTGGGACCCGATAGAGACGAAAATCACTTCAATCAACGCCGGATCCAGGAAAGTGCAGGATGCGGCACCAGGAGGATTGTTAGGTATCGGGACAAAGCTCGACCCTGCATTAACCAAAAGCGATGCCCTTGCAGGCCAGGTAGCAGGGCATACAGGGTCCCTGCCACCGGTCTGGGATAAGTTGAAATTCCATGTCATGCTCATGGAACGAGTGGTCGGAGCCAGCAACGAACTTACCATCGAGCCTCTGAAGCATAACGAACCCCTGATGCTTTCGGTTGGCACAGCGGTCACCGTTGGCATAGTCACCAATACCAAGAAAGATTTGGTCGAAGTAACGCTGAAAAGACCAGTATGTGCGGAACTTGGCGGACGGATAGCCATCAGCCGCCAGGTAGGGGCACGATGGCGCCTGATCGGGATGGGCGTGCTCACCGAATAATGATACAGTTCGATGCGAACGCCTTTATGATGGCGTCACAATTCAGGATTGACCTGTTCCGGGAACTCAGGGAATTGACGGGATCGTTCGAACCTGTCGTCCTTCGCGAAGTAGTCCACGAACTCCGGGGGATCGCACAGGGAAACGGGAAGCACGCCGCAGCAGCCAGGTTCGGGCTCGCCATTTCGGAACAGTGCAGGATTGTTGAAGGCGAAGATGCTTCCGGTTCTGTCGATGAACGCATCGCAAAGTATGCAGAACATCACGGTGGGATGGTAGTAACCAACGACAGGGAATTGCGGGACCTCCTGCTATCGAAAAATATTCCCGTGATTTCATTGAAAAACAAAAAAAAATTGGATATTTTCAGGAGTTAACCAGATCATGTACTATCGGATGAAATTGAGCGACAAGGTACGGGTACCCCCTCACCGCCTCGGTGAAGCACTGGAAAAGGTTATTCTCGATGTCCTCCAGGAGCTGCTGGAGGGGAGTATCGATAAGGAGATCGGGGTCTTTATTTCGGTAACGAAGGTCCTCCATATCGGGGAAGGGGAGTTGATCCCCGGTGATGGCGCGGTATATTATGACGTCGATTTTGAAGCCCTGGTCCTGCGGTTGTCCCTGCAGGAGGTAATCGAAGGGCTCGTAGTGGAAACCACGAGTTTCGGTGCGTTTGTAAGCCTCGGCCCCATCGATGCAATGCTCCATGTCAGTCAGATATCTGACGAATATATCAGCTTCGACGAGAAAAATTCGAGACTGATCTGCCAGGAATCCAAGCGGTTCATCGGCGTCGGGGAACCGGTACGCAGTCGGGTCGTAACGCTCAGCCTCAACGAAAGGGAGCCCAGAGACAGCAAGATCGGGCTTACCATGCGCCAGACCGGGCTTGGGACGACAATATGGCTTGACGAGGATATGGCAAAGGAAAAAGAACGGGAAAAGCAGGAAAAAGGAGAGAAAGGGGGAGAACGTGGCAGCAGGTAGCAGGAAAAAACAGGGTACCGTGTGTCGCGATTGCCACAGGGTGGTTGAGGGAGAGGCATGCACCGTCTGCGGGTCAGGAAACCTCAGCACCGACTGGGCTGGTTATCTGGTAATAATCGACCCCGAACGATCCGAAATAGCAAAAAAAATGAATATTAAACTCCCGGGAAAATACGCTCTCAAGGTTCGCTGATGCTGTACCTTCCCGACGAGAAGAGAAAATATTTTAAGGCACCTTTCGGGACACTTTATCGCGATATTTCAGATGTTCTGCCCCTTATCAGGGGATCTTTATTGTATAGTGTCGGTGACGTCGTGACATACCGGCTTATCGAAAAGGGAATAATACCTGACATAGCGGTAATTGACGGGCATACCATGCGATCTCCCTGCGACCGGAGCCCCCTGATCCAGGCCCGGCGGTTCCATGTAAAAAATCCTGCGGGCACACTCAGCGGGGAACTGCTGGAAGGGCTTCTGGAAGCAGTGACGCATATGCCTGCCCTTGTCTGTGTCGACGGAGAGGAAGACCTCGCAGTCATTCCCCTTGTTATAATGGCGCCCATGGGAGCCATCGTTCTTTACGGACAACCTGGAGAAGGCGTAGTCCTCAGGACCGTCGATGCCGGTGCAAAAGAAAAAGCCAATGAGATGTTCCGGTACTTTGAAGACCGCTCCTGAACATCGGACCTGATAACCTGTCATCATGTGAACAAGCCCCTCAGGGGTTCATCTTCTTTCACCCCATGATCATGTTTTATATGAAGCCGTTACCTATAATTAGAGGATACCGATGGAATTTGAGATCACCAAAGAAAAGAGGAATGAGCTTCTCATGCGAAGGGAACTCAGTTTTATCCTCCGTTATGATGGTGCCACCCCTTCAAGGATGCAGATTGCCGGGAAACTGGCAGCCACAATCAATACCAATGAAAAAATGCTCGTAATCGATTCGATAAAGACCAGTTTCGGGAAGATGGAACTGACGGGTACCGCCCGTGTCTATGACGACGAGGAAACAAGACAAAAAACGGAACGGGCATTCCTCATGACACGCGGGGTGCCGAAACCCAAGGAAGAGGCCGCATAATCATGGCAGCAAAGAAGGCAAAACCATCCAAGGCCGCAAAACGGGGATCATATTACAAGGTAGAAGGCTCCAAGGCAACAATGACAAAGAAATATTGTCCCCGTTGTGGTCCCGGGATGGTCATGGCCGAGCATACGGATCGCACCGCATGTGGGAAATGCGGGTATACTGAATTTAAAAAGTAATAACAGATGCATTTTTGCGGGCCGGTTCTGGGAATAGAGGGGACAGCCTGGAATCTCAGCGCCGCTGTTTTTGACGATTCCGGGTTACGGGCGATGTATTCACGTCCGTATCAGCCTCTGAAAGGCGGGATCCACCCTCGTGAAGCAGCCCAGCATCATGCCTCAGAAATGAGTACGGTAATCTCCCGGGTGATGCAGGATTATGGATCTCCCGGAGATATTTCGGGAATTGCATTTTCTATCGGCCCAGGGCTCGGCCCCTGCCTCCGAACGGTCGCAACGGCTGCACGGTCCCTTGCGCTGGTGTATAACGTACCACTTGTGGGAGTGAACCATTGTGTGGCCCATATCGAGATCGGCCGGTTTGCAACCGGTTGCGATGACCCCATAACCCTGTATGCCAGCGGTGCGAATACCCAGGTGATCGGGTACCTTAATTCGCGGTACCGGATATTTGGTGAAACACTGGATATCGGGATTGGGAATGCTCTCGATAAGTTTGCTCGGAGCAAGGGGCTGCCACATCCCGGTGGACCGGCTATCGAGTCACTGGCCGGTAAGGGTAGCTATTTCGATCTGCCTTATACCGTGAAGGGGATGGACCTTGCATTCTCGGGCCTTGTGAGTGCTGCAAAGGAGAGCAGGAGGCCAATTGAGGATGTCTGTCACAGCCTCCAGGAAACTGCATTTGCGATGTGTGTGGAGGTGACCGAACGTGCCCTGGCCCATAGCGGTAAGGATGAAGTCCTCCTCGTCGGTGGTGTAGGGGCGAACGCCCGGCTTGTCGGGATGTTACAGGCTATGGCTGAGGATCGCGGTGCCGCATTCTATATACCCGAACGACAATTTCTGGGCGATAACGGTGGAATGATCGCGTATACGGGAAAAATCATGCTCGAACATGGCATCAGCACCCCAGTACCCCGGTCTCACATCAATCCATCGTTTCGGTCCGACCAGGTCGATGTGAAGTGGCGGACTAATCCTCCTGAAATTAATCCGTTTGTTACAAAAGATGTGGTTATGACAGCTATCGGAGCCGAGGCCGTGGTCAGTATCGGTGAAAAAAAGGTCATTAAAACACGCTGCAACAAGAACTATCGGGTGGGACCACTTGACAGGCGGCTGATCTGCGAAAGGACCCGGTCCGAAGCACGCCTGATTGCCCTCGCAAGGAAAGCGGGCGTGCCAACGCCGGTGATCAGTGATGTGACGGAAAATACCCTGGTCATGGAGCGTATTCCGGGACCGATGTTGAAAGAGGTCCTTACTCCCGGGCTGGTCAGGCAAGCCGGTGCCATCGTCGGAAGACTGCATACTGCAGGAATAATTCATGGAGATCTGACGACGAGCAATTTTCTGGTGAGAAACAACCGGTGCATCCTCATAGATTTCGGACTATCCCATGTCTCTTCTGAAGTTGAACCCCGTGGTGTCGATATCCACGTGTTTTTCCAGACGCTTGAAAGTACGGTGGAGAATCACGAGGAATTACGCTCATGGTTTATCAGGGGTTACGAGAGCGAATTTCAGGAGGCAGGGGAGGTGCTCCTGCGGGAGAAGGAAATTCTTGGAAGGGGGCGATACCTCTGAAACTCTGTGTGGTCACAAGTAACTCTCACAAGGCTGAAGAAATCAGGTCCTATTTTGAGGGTCTTATCGATGTCGAGCATGTCTGCCTCGAGTGCCCGGAATACCGGCATGACGATGTCGGGGAAATTGCCAGGAACAAAGCTTCTTATGCCTTTTCACAGGTAAAAAAACCCCTGATCGTTGACGATACGGCATTCTGCATCGATGCCCTGTCCGGGTTCCCGGGTCCGTACGCGGCATATGTCTTCCAGAAACTCGGGAATAAAGGAATCCTGAAACTAATGGAAGGGGAAGAGAACAAGAGCGCACATTTTGAGACTGCCATCGCCTACGCAGATTCCTCCGGCATCAGGGTCTTTCATGGAATTATGTCAGGGACGCTCGTGGAACCGAGAGGGAGAGAAGGGTTCGGTTATGACCCGATATTTGAATACCAGGGAAAAACCCTCGCAGAAATTCCCATCATCGAGAAGAGCCGGATTTCTCACAGGGCAATGGCTCTCGCGAACCTGCGGACATGGATAATGGCAGGTCGACCCGTGAATTGATATGACTGCACAACTGTTAATAGGTTAGAGAACATTGTTTTTAAGACAGGATATTTTGGAATAAGGTGTTAAACGAATGGCAAGATTTCCGGAGGCGGAAGCCCGCCTGCTCAATGTAAAAATATGCATGCGCTGTAATGCAAGAAACGCGATACGTGCCACCCAGTGCAGGAAATGCGGGTACCCGAACCTGCGCCCGAAAAACAAGGAAAGGAAAGCCTGATCAGGCACTATAATACGTCACTCTTTTACCTTTCTGGGCATATTCTCCCTTAAAGGTCTCAATATTTCTTTTATACCCGATCCTGTCGACAAATCCCAGTTCTCTCAGTCGTTCCCTGACCCTCATGACTTCCCCTTCGTCCTGCCAGTCTGCGGTATATACATATATCACCTTCATCTGGTCTCTGGAATCGGGATTGGGCTTCGCTGTACTGACTTTTGCTGAAATTCCGAGGGTCCTGCCACAGGTAGCATCCCTGACGAGGCGCCATGCCTCATCGACTTTATCGGCTGAAAGGAAAATGAGCCATTTTCCTGCCAGTTCATCGTCGATCGCGTCAGGCCTGGTATCCGGAGCGTCCTGGATGATCCAGTACATCTGGGTCGTCTTCGATGGTATGACACCCTCACCCCCGGATATCATCTGGTAAATAGCATCGACGCTTCCGAATTTTGCAAGCAACGATTCCGCCAGCTGGGGATATTCCAGAACGAACCGGGAAAAAATTGCAGAGAACTGTTCCTTGAAGTCGGCATGCTGTTCGACGAGTTGAAAGAGATAACGACCCCCCGCGCGGAGTTCCTTGTTCAGGGAGAGCTCAAACAGGCCATATGCTACGTCAGCTAATGCTTCAGGTTCGACTTCAGCCATGATTACCCATTCCGATGCCGGCCTGAAAAAAGCTTCTGTTTATTACCCGGCTCCCCGACCATCCACACATACTGTATCATAGGTATGGCGATGGATCTGGGTGGAAAAAAGGCTTGATTTATCGCGATTTTTTTGCAATTTACGAATATTTTAAGAGCAGCCATAGCGAATCGGTACTTAGTATGAAATGGAAACGTGACTGGGGACTGACGGGCAGGATCATGCTTACGATGTTCCTGCTCCTGATTGTATATCTCGTCTTTATTGCCGTGCTCTGGTACCTCGGAGTCGGGCTGAATTTCCTGATCGTGATAGTCGTACTGATGGCGCTTGTTCAGTACTTCTTCTCTGACAGGCTTGTCCTGTGGAGCACCGGGTCGAGGATTATCCAGGACGATGAATATCCTGAGCTGCACCAGATGGTTGAGAAGCTTTGTAAAGAAGCGGATCTCCCGAAACCAAGGATTGCAATTATGCAGAGTCCGGTCCCGAATGCCTTTGCGACAGGAAGAAGCCCCAAGCATGCGGTGGTTGCGTGTACCGACTCGATCATGAGGATACTTTCGCGGGAGGAACTTGAAGCGGTCCTTGCGCACGAGCTCTCGCACGTGAAAAACCGGGACGTCCTGACCATGACCCTGGCAAGTTTTATCGCGATGATTGCCGCTGTCATTATGCAGAATTTCCTGTTTGCATCGATGTTCGGGAGACGTGACCAGGGAAATTCCTGGATAATCGCCGGCATTGTCGCAGCGATCGTATGGGGCATCTCCCAGATCCTGATCATGGCGCTTTCCCGGTATCGCGAGTTTTCGGCAGACCGGGGAAGTGCCTACATCACCAATAACCCTCATGCTCTCATATCCGCACTGACCAAGATCAGCGGGAGGATGGATGCGGTCCCGGCAGCAGCGAAAGCAAAAGTCGAAGGATCGAATGCATTCTTTATTATCCCGGCACTGAGCGGGAATACGCTGCTCGAGCTCTTCTCGACACACCCGCCCCTTGAAAAGAGGATTGCAGCTCTCGAGAAGGTAGAAGCGGAGATAAAGGGATATTAACGAGCAGGAGAAAAAGAACTTATTTTTTCCGGGTTGTTAAATCTCAAACCCAGGCACAGAGCAAAAATATTAATGTGCATTATCTCTAAAGTTAAGAGGCATATTCTCCGTGCATCGATGGTCTAGAGGCATGACTTAGGCCTTCCAAGCCTATAGCCCGGGTTCGATTCCCGGTCGATGCATACGGGCTCGTGGTCTAGCTGGTTATGACGTCGCCTTCACACGGCGAAGATCTCGTGTTCGAATCACGAC
>DATKKE010000011.1:0-81188 GCA_035543455.1 Methanoregulaceae archaeon | reverse complement strand
TCAAATCACGAAATTAAACACGATCAAGGCGATCGTCATCATGATCGCCGCGTGTTTCAGTCCCGCATTAATCGAAGATTCTCCCATCTGACCTGCAATAAGCCCTGAAAAGAATGCCTGGAGAAGACATGCATGGTACATCAGGCGCGAAAATGTCTCGATCGAGATCCCCTTAAGGCCGGAGAACGCACCTGCCGTAGTCGGTATCCCAGAGGTGTTGATATGGGTAAGGACGGGCAGGAACTGGGTATCGATAATGGCAACGACGAAGATAAAGACCACGAACGCCAGGTAAACAATTGCTGTGTAGATAAACATCTCGGAAAGCCGCTCTTTCTTCAGGGTCTCCGACATGCGTGCGTCGCTTGCAGCAATGGTCAGGACTTCGCCGATCGAACCGCTCATCTGGCTGGCCTTACTGATCAATGTGACCGTTCGTGCTATCATCGGGGTCGAAACACGCTCCTCGAACCGCATCAGGGCATCGGTGAAATTTGCTCCCCAATCCATGTCCCTTTTGATTCTTTTTATCTCGTACGACAGAAGGCCAAGCCTTGTATTAACCATGATAGCTACAGCCTGGGCAATAGTCAGGCCAACCTGGTTAATCCCTGCCATCCTGTCCAGGAAATCCGGAATCAACGATTCGATCCCGAGAATATTCCGTCTCCAGAGCTCGTAAAAAATGCCGTACGGGATCAGGATGATCAATGCAGCGATGACCAGGTGGTCATCAATCAGGTTGATGAATTCCTCGCCGAACGGCAAATCAGAAATCGTGACATAGACGCTGATAAGATAAATAACCGCAATTGGAACGGTTATGAACAGGGTGCGTTTGAAGTTTAGAATAAATCCCCTCATAGGATGCCGGATAAATTCCTTGAAATTCCTTACCCGGTCATAATGGAGCAGTTTCTCGAAGAACTTCTCCTCGCCTGGTTGTTTCCGTACCCTGACATCAGAATATTCTTTGAGTTCCCGTACTCTGGTATATCGTTCGATACCCTCGGTCTTGATGGATATCATATCAATCAGGACAATGAAAATGAGTGAACCGATTGGAATCAGTGCGTAGACCACCAGGACCATCTGGTTAATTGCCGCCCCACCCATCATCCCCATGACCACCAGGATAATAATCAGGAAAAGCGGGCCTGCTACAAAGAGTGTCACGTAAGACTCTGCAATGAGCGCAAGAAAATTGAGAAATTGTCTTTGTTCGAACCGTGCTTCTTCCTGGTACAACCTTACCCTGCCTGAAAGAAACAGGGTCAGGTCGCCGCCGGTTTCTATAACCGATATCATATCCTCGAGAAATTGTTTCATCTTCTGCGAAGGGGTGGTCTCCATCAGCCTTCGCAGCGATGTGACGACATCGAGGCCAAAGAAATCGGCATCCCGTACCACCTGGCGGAACTCAAGCGCCACTTCTCCATATATTGGAGCATTTTCGGACAATGATCTGAAGATCGCCATGAGTTGCGCCCCCCCGCGCCTCATGGCATACATGTAGGCAACCGCGTTGTGCAGGGTCAGGTTGATCTTTGTGGCCCGGGTGTTTTTTCTCATTCCGGGGTATTTGAGAGCGAGGAAATACACAAGCAGGGTTCCCACGATAAAGAAAACGGCACCCCACACCAATTGTATGATAACGAGCGGCAGGGTAATGGTGAAAGGACCCGGAAGAACGATGTTGTAAGGATTGTATATCCCCGAAAGGGTCTGCGGTGGTGAGATTACGACAATGCCCGCCGCCCAGAAACCAAGGGTTGCGATGAGAAAACCGCTGAGGGCTGAAAGAATGATGCAAAGACCTATGAACCGTTCCGTGGTCATCGGCAGCCTTGCCGACAGGATTTCCCCGTTGAGACGGAGATGCCGGTCGGGGTTGCGTTGCAGGTGCTGGTGGACGGCAGAATATAAGGTCATGAAACCCCTTTTAACCCGAACAGTTCCCTCAGGTTCCCAATTGAACCAATTACCCGGTCTGCGTCGATATTGTAGGCCTGGAGTATTCGGGAAACACTGATATAATCTTTGATCCCTTCTTCTCTCAACGATTCAAGGATTTTCTTTCTTGTGGCAATCTCGGCCTCGAGCTGTTCCCGGTTCCATCCACGTTTTTCAGCAATATCAGAGTAGACCTGCGATCGGCCCAGATAGATGAACCTGTCATGGACCATATCGTAGCTGAACACGGCGTTAACCCTGAGACTGTTCGTGTTGGGATCCATTCCGGCGATTTCGACGATTTCCTGAACACGGCGGATCCGTTCCCTTCCGCGGTAAATAAGACCCTGAACGCTGATTATATTTAATGCCTGGATCATATTTCTCGGAACATTCAGTGGCTCATTTTCGAGGCGGTGGATCGCTGAATCCACGTCACCAGCGTGCAATGTAGAAAACGTGGTGTGACCCGTGTTCATTGCCTGGAACAGGGTCTGGGCTTCCTGTCCCCGTACTTCCCCGACAATGATATACTCCGGCCTTTGCCGCATCGCAGCACGGAGCAGGTCAAACATACCGATATTACTTGCTCCCTCGGATATTGCCTCGCGCGTAACGCTTGCAATCCAGTTCTCATGGTAGAGCGTGATCTCCCTCGTATCCTCGATACTGACCACCTTGGACATCGGCGGAATGAAAAAGGACGTGGCATTCAACGACGTAGTTTTGCCGGATGCGGTCCCTCCGATAAAAAGGAGATTTTTATTGTTCTCGATTGCAAGCCAGTAATACACAAGCTGGTCAGCACTAAATGTTCCGTTATCCATCAGTTCTATCGGGGAGAAGGGTTCTTCCCGGAATTTCCTGATCGTGAATGACGTCCCACGCGTCGTGACTTCTGTCCCAAGGGTGAGCTGGAGCCTCGACCCTTCAGGCAGCGTGGCATCGATCATCGGTGATCCGGTAGAGATATGCTTCCCTGAACGCTGGGCAAGGGTTATGGCAAGGGAATCAAGGATATCGGCTGTGAAAGTGATATTTGTCCTGATGTTCCGGAACTTGCGATGGTAAAGAAAGAGGGGGATCATGATCCCGTCGCACGAGATATCTTCAATATACGGGTCCTTCATCAGGGCCTCGATTCGTCCCCATCCAAGGAAGTTCCTTACCAGGTAATACTGCAACTTGAAAAGGGTGTTCTGGTCGGGATGTATCCCGTATTCGTTGAAAAGGTAATCCATTTTTTCAATGAGCAATTTCCGTTTGTCCTGGACGAGCTCGTCATCATCCAGGATAAGGATATTTCTCAAATCGGCATGTACACGCTCTATCAGCTCGTACTGGAAATCAGAAAGGGTCGGTTCAAAAAGCAGGTACTCATTCTGGTTCGTCCCCGTATTTTCAGCAATGATAACAAGCGATTCCCCGACATCAACCCAGTAATGGTCCACGACGCGATAGCCATCCGGAAGCTCGGGAGAGACAAGCGGTCCATGTTTTACGGGCTGGTATTCCAGGATGCTGAGCTTTTGTTTTTTTCCAAATAACTGCGTAGGCAGGCTCTTCGTCCCAGTCGTGCTCACCTTGCCCGCATCTTCCTGGAAAACTTTTCGTATCTGCTCAAGTCCCGGTAGTTTCATCCTCTCTCAACCGATCCTGGTCCTCTCTTGCCCTTTATAAAGCTTGGAATCGTGCGCTATAAAAGAGTATGGCAAGGTGCAGACTGAGCATCGATAGGGAATATGGCAACTCATTTTCCTTCTTTCCTGTATGGCGATAATGGCCGGCCGTTTCCGTATCAGTGTACAGGGAAGCCTTATAATTGCGGGAAAGAAAACGAGTACACGATATGGCAGAGAAGGATATTCCGGAGCCTGACACCCGAAAGATGCCTACAGGTATCGCCTCGCTCGACCCGGTCATGGAAGGAGGGGTCCCCCCGGGCTCGGTTATTCTTTTGCTTGCCGAAATAGGAGCGGGGAGTGCCGAGTTCATATACAGCTCAGTGTTGTCTCTTTCACGCCTTAGTAAGACTGAAAAAGCTGCAAAAGACCTTGTTCTGCCCGGGTCTATCAGGTATATCACGGTAACCCGGAGAAATGAAGATATCAGGCGTGAAATCTCGCTTTCTTTTCATCCTGACTTGGCAAATTCACTCGATACCGTTCAATTTGAAGATCTTTCAATGGTATATTTCGATAGTACCGTCGTCCCGATTGACTGGTACTCGAAGGGGGACGTCATGACACGTCTCCAGAACAGGACCAGCCGGGATATGCTCGCGTACCTTTCAGAAATTCTCAAATCAGGAACACAGAACAGCCTGGTCGTGCTCGATTCCTTCACCGACCTTGCCACGCAGGCAGTGAGTAAGGGGAGATGGGACGAACTGATGGCTTATATGCGCGGATTGCAGAGAGTTTCAAAACAATGGAATACCACGATTTACCTGCCGCTGACACGGGGGATTCTCGATGTCAGGAATGAGAGGGAGATTGCCGATATCGTCGATGCCGTTATTCTTTTTAAGTGGGAAGAAAGTGCGGCAGCACGCCGGCAGCGGATCATGTACTGCGAAAAATTCAGGGGCCTGATGCCACATCTTGAAGAACGCGACCTGGTGAAATTTGCCGTCAGGATATCTTCGGCAACGGGGTTCGAAGTGAGCAATATCAGGGTCGTCGTATGACCGGCAAACGGGTGAAAATTGGGATTGAAGGACTCGATACAATGCTTGGCGGAGGCCTGGTCCCCGGCAGTATTACGGCAATTATTGGTTCCTACGGAACCGGCAAGACCACGTTTGCTCTCCACTTCATCTGGGAAGGGGTCAGCCGCGGGGAGCACGTGATTTATATCAGCCTCGAGGAGCGGGAAGAGCGTATTTTTGAATATATGGCTCAGAAGGGATGGGATTACCGGCAATTTGTAAATAAATCAATCACGGTCCTGAGACTTGACCCATCTGAATTTAATCTCGCAATAAATCGCATAAAGAATGAGCTGCCTGATCTCATCAGGAACCTTGGTGCAACCAGGGTTGTTATCGATCCTGTTTCCCTTTTTGAAGACTTGTTCGATGGGAGTGCCAAACGCAGGCAGGAGATGTTCCGTCTCGTCGAATCGCTGCGTGATCAGAGATGTACTGTCGTTCTGACGAGCGAGACTGACAGTAACAACCAGTATATCAGCCGCCATAACCTCATCGAATACCTGTGCGATACCGTAATTCTTCTTAATTACGTACGACCAGCCGACCTTACCGGTGTCCATCTCGCCGTGGAAGTCGTAAAAATGAGACTCTCACAACATTCCCGGGAGATCAAACCCTACGAGATACAAAAGGACCGGATACTCGTTTATTCCGAAGCCAATGTCTTCTGATGACTTATCGGCTGGATTGACATCCATATGACCATTATCTGGTCGGTCCCGGGATGAAATTGTGATCAGGCCTTCACCCTGCGTATCCGCAAGGATTTATTACCTTGTTCAAAACCGATAACCTCGTCGACGAAGGTATCAATCCATGACAGGATCGCAGGGTGAGACCGGCCTGGACAGCAGGGAAAATTCCTGGAAAACTGGGGATCCTGAGCCTGCGTATTTTCCCTGATACCATCGGCTGAAAACAGGCGAGGAGCAGGCTTCTCCCCGGTTCCGAATCGGGTTTCTCTTCGAGTTCGGGTCCCCTTGCGATTAATGCATCTCTTCAAACCAGAATTCACCTGATGAGGAACTCCCGGTATGCATCAGGTATTTCACGGTCACCGGAAATGGCAGCCTGGTTCAGATCGTGAAGATTCCTGATGATCTGTTCGGTATTCCTGATCTGGAGATGCAGCCTGATTGCAAGGTCGTCAGGGGGCCCTTTGCGTTCCACCTGAAGTACCAGCTGGTTCAGGTTATCGTTGACGATCTCGACAGGGTGGCGAATCCGGTTGGTAATTTCGGAAATATATGCCGTGAGCGCCTCATGTCTCTCCTCTACCTCCTTATTCGATGCGATCAGTTCCGTTTCAAACTGGTCCTTCTTTGCCGACAGCCACGCGACGATCCAGGTAACGAGGATGAACATCAGTGTCCTGAAGAGAGGCTGCCAGGTCAGGGACCCCAGTTCATAATAGCTTACCAGAATATGTACGAAACCGAGGGCGATAGCAAGATAGACCGCCCTTTCGTGGTACCAGATGGCTGCGAGCACGAGTACGATATAGAACACGTGAGTATAGGCGGATTCTATGCCAAAGTAGAGGTGGATCGTCTCCTCGAGAAAAATACAGAACAACACAAGGAGAACGAGGGTGAATATCTTGTGATCCGGGTCAGTAAACCAGTCATAAATCCTCGACATATTTAAGCACCTGAAACCTAACTCCAGCTTGTCCATTATACACGGAACCAATAAAATCCTTTGATTTTACCACGGCCCTTTTCCCAGCCGGAATATCTCGGTATGAAATTGACGGGCAATCCGATACCATATGTTTTTTACCGCAGGGGAAAGAGATTCTTAACACACAAAATATTTCGGTTTATAACCATTGACCGACCCGGAAATCTCACTATGCCAGCCAGTATGATCTCCCATGAGCTAAAAAACAAGGTGGTAATGGCGACCTGCAGGGCGATACGAAACGCTGAATTATATCTCCCGGGTGATGTGACATCGGCTATCCGGCAGGCATATGTCAGGGAAACGAATTCCGTGGCTAAAAAAGAACTGGAGAACATCCTTGACAATATCCGGCGTGCTGGTGAGCTTGGCCTTCCTTTATGCCAGGACACCGGGGTTCCGGTCATTTACCTGACCATTCCCCCGGATGTCCCATTTTGCGACGATTTATATGAAGGGGTGAGGGAAGGGATCAGAAGGGCGACTGCATGTGTTCCTCTGCGGCCGAATGTCGTTGATCCCCTGACCCGGGAGAACACCGGTGATAACACGGGTGAACGAATGCCCTCCATCCATGCAGGGCCAGGGAAAGAACTTTCAATAACCGTCCTCCCTAAAGGTGCCGGTGCTGAAAATATGTCCCGGATCTCGATGCTTCTCCCGACTGAAAAGCACCTTATCCGGAAATTCGTTGCCGAAACGGTCCTTCTGGCTGGAGGGCGGCCCTGCCCGCCCGTGATCCTCGGAGTCGGCATCGGCGGGACGTTCGACCAGGCAGCATCCATGGCGAAGGAGGCACTTCTCCTTCCTGTCGACAGGATGGACCCGTTGGAGCAACAACTGTGTGACACGGTGAACAGGCTGGGGATCGGCCCGATGGGGCTTGGGGGCGATACTACGGCGATAGCAGTGAAGGTTAAGAAAGCTGGTTGTCATACCGCATCACTTCCGGTAGCAGTAAATGTACAGTGCTGGGCTTCACGCCGGGCAACCGAGGTGGTAGTCCTTTGACGTTAACGGATCTGAACACACCTCTTGGTGATGAGGTGCTGGATTTGGTCGCAGGAGATCGGGTGAGACTATCGGGAATTGTCTTCACTGCAAGAGATGAAGCGCACCAGGCGATGCAGGAAATTGGGATCCCTTTTAACCCCGCAGGGGCCGCCATCTACCATTGCGGTCCCATTATTCAGGATAATAAGGTAATTGCGGCAGGTCCTACGACATCGGCGAGGATGAACAGGTGTTCGGGCTTCCTTCTCGACGGGGGGGTAAAGGCCCTGATTGGAAAAGGAGGGATGGGACCGGTCGTAAGGGACCAGCTCCTGGGAAGAGGGATATATCTCGCTTTTACGGGCGGGTGTGCAGCTCTTGCAGCCTCACGAATGACGGTCGGGGGTGTTTATTTTCCCGAACTAGGGATGGCGGAAGCTGTCTGGGTCCTTAATTTTGATAAGGTGCCTCTTGTCGTCGGGATTGATGCCCGGGGGAACGATCTCTTCTGGGAAGTAGCAAGAAAAGCAAAGCTAGAATTCAGCGCGATGTTTACCTGAGTGACGGATACAAAGGTTTTATTCCAAGAGACGGGCAATGAAAGTCGTAATCGATGAATCACGGTGCAAGGGCTGCAACCTCTGTACCATCGGATGTCCTTATAAAATTTTCAGACCAGGAAAAAAACCGAACCTGAAGGGTATCATTATTCCGGAACTTGACAGGCCTGAACGGTGCACGAATTGCCGGCTTCATCACCTCTACGGAAGGACCCTCTGCGGGGTGTGCCAGATGACCTGCCCTGATCAGGCAATCAGTTTCGAGGACGAAAAAACCGGGGAACGACGTAAGGTGGCGATAGAATATTGACAAAAATTGAATTCTGGCAGGGAAATATCGCATGTGCAGAGGGTGCGCTCGCGGCCGGCTGCAGGTTTTTCGGGGGCTACCCCATCACGCCTTCTACCGAGATTGCCGAACACATGGCGTTGAAATTACCGAAACTCTCCGGGACGTTTATCCAGATGGAAGACGAAATCGGCGGTATTGCCTCGGTGATCGGTGCTTCTTGGACAGGCATGAGGGCCATGACCGCTACCAGCGGACCGGGATTCTCCCTGATGATGGAGAATATCGGTTACGCAGCAATGACCGAAACTCCCTGTGTTATTGTCAATATCCAGAGGGGAGGACCTAGTACCGGCCAGCCGACCATGGCCGCGGCCGGTGACATGATGCAGTGCCGTTTTGGTTCTCACGGTGACTACAGCGTCATTGCACTCACCCCGGCCAGCGTCCAGGAGATGTACGAGCTGACCGTGAAGGCATTCAACCTTGCAGACCGGTTCCGCGTCCCTGTATTCCTGATGGCTGACGAGATTATCGGACACATGAGAGAACGTCTTACGATTCCCGAACACGTGGAACGGTTCCCCCGGAAACCCCTGGCGAACGGGGTATTGCCGTTCCACCCGGATGAAGACATGGTCCCCGGGTTCCCCGAATTCGGAAAAGGGTTCCGGGTGCACGTTACCGGCCTTACTCATGATGAACGGGGATATCCATGCGCGACAAACCCGGAATTACATGAAAGACTGGTCAATCGTCTCGTAAATAAAATAGAGTCCGCGAGGAAGGAAATTGCAGATTACGAAGCTGTCAATCCGGATGCGGAGATTGTATTCATCTCCTATGGGGCACCGGCACGTTCCGTTGCACAGGTCCTTCACGATACCGGACGAGATGATATCGGGCACCTGCGCCTTAGAATTGTATGGCCGTTTCCTGAGCACGCACTCAGGGAGTTCCCGGGTGCGAAAAAATTTATTGTCCCCGAACTTAACCTCGGACAGATCGCACGTGAAATCGAACGGCACACCAGTATCCCGGTCCTCCAGGTGCCGAGGCTTGGGGGCGATCTGCACACGCCCGATGAACTGGAAGCGCTGGCAGAGGCCGTTCCATGACTTACTCCGACTGGTTCAGGCAGGACAGGCTCCCCCATATTTATTGTGCAGGATGCGGAAACGGGACGATCATCAACTGCACCCTGGAAGCAATTGAAGAGACGGGCTGGAAACCTGACGATACGATTTTTGTATCGGGAATCGGGTGTTCTTCCCGGGCACCCGGTTATATTATGACCGATTCCCTCCATACGACCCACGGCAGGGCACTGGCCTTCGCTACCGGTGTGAAAATGGCCAGGCCCTCATTCCATGTGGTGGTATTTACCGGAGACGGCGATCTGGCGGCAATCGGCGGTAATCATTTTATCCATGCATGCCGCCGGAATATCGATATCACCGTTGTCTGCATGAATAACCAGATATATGGGATGACCGGAGGTCAGGGAAGTCCCACCACGCCAATAGGGGCATTGTCAACGACAACGCCCTATGGTTCGATCGAACCGGCCTTCGATCTCTGCGAGCTCGCCATCGCCGCAGGTGCCAACTATGTGGCACGGTGGACTTCGTACCATGTGAAAGAACTGACCAAAGCGGTAAAATCAGGACTCGAGACCCCCGGGCTCTCATTTATCGAAGCAATGGTCCAGTGTCCGACAAATTTCGGCCGGAGAAACAAATTTAAACAGGTTCTTGACCAGGTCGATTACATCAGGGCCCATACGATGCTGAAAAAGAGATACGACCAGCTATTGAAAGACAGGGAACCGATTCCGGACAATACCATTGTTGTCGGGGAGTTCGCCAGGCGGAACAGGCCGGCGATGGGGGTACCAAAATGAGACATGAAGTCAGGTTTTCCGGTTTCGGAGGGCAGGGAATTATTTTGTCTGCCGTGATTCTTGGCCGTGCTGCCGTGATGTACGATAACAAATTCGCCGTCCAGACACAGGTATATGGCCCCGAGGCGAGAGGAGGGGCCTCGATGAGCGCTGTCATCATCGATGACGAACCGATCCTGTTTCCGAAGGTTACCGTCCCGGATATCTACGTGATCATGTCACAGGAGGGATTTGAGAAATACGGTGCTTCGGCCCCTGAATCGGCAGTGATGCTCATCGATTCCACACTTGTGCATTCCCGGCCTGCATGCACGTGTATTGAGGTTCCTGCAACAAAGGAAGCAAAAGAGCGGCTTGGCCGGGATATTGTGGCCAATATCGTGATGCTCGGCGCTGTAGTTGCAGCCACCGGCATTGTCACCGGCAATGCGATCGAGAAGGCAATCCTTGACAGCGTGCCAAAAGGCACGGAAAAGCTGAACCAGGCTGCAATGATCAGGGGATTTGAACTGATCAAGGAACGAGGGGTAACACTATCATGAAAATACTTGAGTATGAAGCAAAAAAAGTCCTCAAAGAAGCGGGAATCCCGGTCCCTGCGGGAATCCTGATAGCCTCGCCAGGGGACCTGTCCTCGCATCTGCCCTCCCTCCCGGAATCGCTCGTACTGAAAGCACAGGTCGATGTCGGCGGCAGGGGCAAGGCCGGTGGCATCCTGAAAGCAAGCAAACAGGATGCAGTCCGGACAGCAGAGGATCTTTTTTCCCGGACAATAAAACAAATCCCTGTCAGGGAAGTGCTTGTGGAAGAACAGCTGGAAATCCTCCATGAATATTACCTGTCTATCGCGATCGACCGTTCTTCAAAACAGGCCCTCATTCTCTTTGCCGATGCCGGGGGGATTGAGATCGAAACAGTGGCAAAAGAACATCCCGACGCTATCAGGCGGGCTTCGATCCCGCTCATCGTGCAGGGTATTCCATCATTCATGACAAGAAACCTCATTGGGGGTGCACCAAAAGAGATCGGCACCATCATTGGTTTGTTATATTCGGTATTCCAAAAGAAAGATGCACTCCTTGCAGAAATTAATCCCCTTGTGACTACTCCATCCGGTCTTTTTGCGGCCGATGCAAAACTTATCATTGATGATAACGCACTCGGGCGCCAGGGGATTATAACCAACCGTGACCTTTCGGAACGGGAACGGGAGGCAGAACGACACGGGTTTTCCTATGTCGAACTCGACGGTGATATTGGTGTCATCGGGAACGGTGCCGGTCTTACCATGGCCACCCTCGACCTGATCGAATACTTTGGGGGTAGAGCGGCGAATTTCCTTGATGTCGGTGGGGGTGCCGAACAGGAACGCGTCATGCAGGCGGTCCGCCTTGTCGCAGGTGTTCCATCGGTCAAAGTGATTGTAGTGAACCTGCTTGGCGGCATAACCAGGTGTGACGAGGTGGCAAAAGGAATTATCAGCGCGGATATCAGCCAGCCGGTGATTGTCCGCCTCGCCGGTACGAACGAGGCGCTTGGGCGGCAGCTTCTCGGGGAAAAAGGTTACAGGATGCTTGATACGATGGAACAGGTGGTAAAATCTGCTGTCGAGGTGACCCGATGATATTCGGTGATAAAAAGACCGGGATCATCGTCACCGGGGCGACCGGAAACCAGGGGGCATTTCATATACCCCTGATGAACGAATACGCCCGGAGTGTAGGGGGGAAAGGGGTCGTTGCAGGAGTCACCCCCGGAAAGGCAGGAAAAGAAGTCGGCGGTATCCCGGTCTATAACAGCGTGAACGACGCTTTAAAAGAACATGACGCAGGAGCCGCAGTCGTTTTTGTCCCGGCCTTTGCGGCCGGTGATTCAATCATGGAGGCTGCCAGTGCGGGCATTCCGCTTATCGTGACAATTACGGAACACATTCCTGTCCATGATACGATGAAGGCGATCTCTTATGCGAAAATGAATGACAGCGACGTCATAGGACCGAACTGCCCCGGACTCCTCTCCCCGGGTGAAATCAAAATGGGAATAATGCCGTCGATGCTTTTCAAAAGGGGACATATCGGAGTGATCTCCCGGAGCGGCACCCTCACCTACGAGATCGTCGATGAATTGACACGGGCAGGCCTTGGCCAGAGTACCGTTGTCGGTATCGGGGGAGATCCGGTAATTGGCCAGACCTTTTCTGATGTCCTCATGAAATTCAGTGAAGACAAAGAAACAAAGGCAGTTGTTGTTGTAGGCGAGGTTGGTGGTGCACTGGAGGAAGAGGGTGCATGTTCCACCGATCTTCCTGTCGTTGCATATATCGCAGGGATTTCCGCTCCTCCCGAAAAACGCATGGGCCATGCCGGGGCTATTATCGAAGGAGGAGAAGGCGATGCACGCTCTAAGATCGATCGTCTCAGGGCAATGGGAGTCCCTGTCGCTTCCAGGCCTTCAGAAATCCCACGGCTGATCCGGGAGATCGTTTAGAGCAGGGGCCGGGTTGGCCAGTCTGTGAAGAACCAGACGGGTGCAAATGGCCAGGTAAGGGTATATTAAACGGGATATCCCGGGTTTCCAGGAGATTTTTTGGTAAAAAATATATCCGCGTATTCATTGACACAGATGGATGACAATTTTTTTATACACGAAATACACCTTTTTATAATTTTTCAGGGTATAGTGGCATTTTAATTACCAACTCATCAAGGAATTTACGAGAGAAAATAGCCAGATTATTGTTCCAAAATTCAGATCAGAAAAGTATTCCTGAGAATGGACAGAAAATATTGACGCTCCAGGGGCTTCGCCCCGCCGCTGTGGCGCCCCGGTTGCGATGACGTTGTATTACCAGGATCAGCGTCATGGTAATACAGAAAGAATCGTATGCTCCCCCGCCCCCAAGGGGGCAGGGCTGGCGCAAGAGGGGTCCATCAGAGTAAGAAATTATCACCGAAAGGTGACTATACCCTTTTTCAAATAGAGAATTAAATCCATTCTGACGTGTAAAAAAGTCCGGTGCCCAGATTTCTAGTAGCCAAATACTGTGTCATCGGGCTTGTCTTTGGAGATATAATTGCCGAAGACAAAAATCCTGCAGAGAAAATTGTCCTATTTCATTATATCGGTGTGGGATTTATCGTGCTTCCAGGCAGTAATATCCCTTCCAACCGACTGATACTCGATAATCTTCCCATCCTTATCATAAATCGCCCGGTCGCTCCAGCGCTGCCACCTGATCTCACCATCGGGCATGATGATCCGGTGGTCGAACGAGGCCACCTGGTGTTCCGGAGTTAGGGAGGCAAAGTGATTTTTTAATCCTTTCCTGTCATCGGGATGGATGTGAGGGATGAAACGAGACCCGATGATCTCCTCCCGTATTTTGCCGAAGTACCGGCAATATGCCCCGTTTACAAAGACATGTGTCCCATCCGGCCTGAATCTGCAGATAAACTCCGTCTGGTCTTCAATTACGTTCCTGTACCGTTCTTCGCTCGCCCTGAGTTTCTCCTCGGTTTTTTTCTGCTGAGTCAGGTCACGTAATACATGAATGATGGATATGGGTCTTCCATCGCTGTCCTTGATAACCGAGGAGCTCAGTTCTACCGGGATCCGATTGCCATTAACCGAGTACCCGGTGCATTCTTTCCTGATCACCCCCTTTTCTATCACGGACTTAATAAAATTCCTGGTCAGTGAGGGCTCACCGGGATAGAAAAGGGCATGAAGATCTGAATTATTCATATCCTCTTCCGCCGGGAAACCAAAAAGGTTTGATGCATTCGCATTTGTCTTCAGGATAACACCGGAAAGATCAGTGAGAAGGATCGCATCCGGCGATGTGTCAACAAGGATTCCAAACCTCATTTCGCTCTCCTTCAAAGCCTTCTCTGCCAGTTTTGGGATACTGTTATCGAGGAATGTTATCAGGAGGTTATTCATTGATGAAATCCGGATCGGCGTGACATTTACGATTACCGGGATTGTGTTACCCTGCTGGTCATGGAGTTCTCCCTCGGATTTAACCACCCCTTCATCAGAAATATCATCCAACTCCGAAAGGTTGTTGGTCAGAGATAGGACCATGTGGTAATCAAGACCTACTATCTCTTTTTTGGCGACCTTCATCAGCTGCAGTGCATACTCATTTACATGGAGGATGGTATGCAACTGCGGGTCAACGATGAACACACCCGTACGAATCGAGGCAAGAATTGAACAGATCCTGGCCTGCTGTTTCTTTTGTTGTTCAGCCAAGGAAGTTTTCTCGAGTGCCATGCTGATTCTCGAACCCAGTCGAGAAAACATTGTCCGGGCCTTTTCGCGGGAAGGGTTTTCCTTGTCATTGGAATATTGATTAATGTCCTGAAAATTCATGTTTTTATCATCACGTTCATGGGCATTATCCGGTCTACCGGGAAAAGAACTGCAACGGCTTATTAAAAATATGGGGTCAGATATTCCCTTGATAGGGAATTCACCGGTGGCGCCCGTTCCCATAGGAGAATTGAGGGAATAATCGGACATTACCAGATCAAAAACGTGATCCTCAATCTTTATTGCATCCTTTATCGATGCCACAAGGGTAAAATGGATATCATCAGATGTCCCGGCCATAACTAATTTAGCTTCCTCGAGTGACAGGTTGTCCCCGATGACGAGTACAGAGAGCAAAATCAAGACCCCGGAATCAGTGCCCCTGTTTATGACTGCACAATTCCTTCTGTCACCTGCTCCCATATCTATCTATTGCATGTCAGATCCATGGCTGAACAGGTTATTTATGTATTATTTAACCGGTTCCTTCACAATTGTTGATGCAATTACATAGTATGGATCCATCTCAGTAACCTGACAATCAGGTTGCCGACAAGTGCAATTGATAAGCATGGTTCACGGGAACCCATGGAGAGAACCTACCGGAATCATTATGCTCCAATGGATACAGGTACCGGCATTGGTATTTACCCCGGGAGGTGAGGGGATTACGCCAACAGAACAAATAAGAACTAAACTACAACGTGTCTATGCCAATATTGTCATGATTGAGGGGCTCCTCGACCTGGTAGACAAGGGGAAAGATGATCCTGAGATATGGAGGGCAGCAGATAAGCTGATGCTTGATATCGTCTCGATCCTGAATAGTGTGTCAATGGAGATTGAATCTCATTATTCTGAATGACTGTTCAATCTTATCTCATGTCCGTATCTGCCAATATGAAAATACTTATAGACGATTGCACTAAGGTTTTTTTGGTTGCGGGTATAACCATCTTATGAGTAATGATAATATAACCAATACATTCTGTTGCCCCCGGTGCGGGAAATCTACCCTTAATATAGAATTCCCTGATCAATATGAGGTTTGGCTCAAATGCTCGTCATGTAAATTTTTCATGGGGATGAGCCATGAAGAGTGGCACCATATGGAGAACAGTCCCAATATCAATGAAAAGATCCATAAAATGGCAGAGATGAAGAAAGGTCAGTTCTCTTGAATGAGCAACCAGGATTGCGGCAATTTATGAACTCAAAAAGGTGATATATCGCTATCGATAGCGACATATTAAATGGGATCAATGGAAAAAGAAGATCACTACATCCGAGAAAAAGGAACAAGGACGAGGCAGGAGATAACGGAATATGGATGAGCCGGGAATGAAAAATACCATGTCCGGATCTGATCAGTACCTGAAGCCCGGCGAACGGCTGCTTAAGATTTCGGATCGTGTCAGGATAAAAAAATTCACATTCACTGCCTATATTACCGACCAGCGGGTATTCCTCATCGATAAGAACGAGAAAAAGCCTGGTATCACCTCAAAAGAAATCCCGCGGGACGTTATCATTTCAAGCATTCTTGAATCGGCAGATATTGACCCGTTTCTTGTACTGAATATCAGGACCTCGGCTGATGAATCAAGGACCATGAAAATCGCCTTCATTGAAGAGGGAAACGACCGCACTCATGAGATAGAGGAATGGATAAACATCCTCCATGGCAGACCTCTGAGGGGACCAAAGCCAGTCAGCCGGCACTGGGAGCCTCCTGCCCCGAACCAGAAATCTGTACCCGCTAAGATGAAGGTTCCTGAAACAAAACCTTCCTATGAGGAACCTGTGCCGTATAAGATGGAAGGTAATACAGCGGTACTCCGGCGTGACCACGAGATACAGGTCCAGCCCGAAACACCTGCCGGAGAACCCGGTGTTCCACAGGAGATCACGGACCAGGGACATGATTCCGGTGAAATCCAGTTTTGTCATCATTGCGGTAAAAAAATCCCCCCAGGGGCGAATTTCTGTCCCTATTGCGGGACAAAATTGCATCGTTCGAAGATATCGCCGATCTCCCGCATAAAAAAACGCGAAAACCAGGAAGATGCCTGATCAGCCCTGCTCATTCCGGAATCCGGGTCGGTCTGTTTTCCGGGAGATAACCAGGTTTACCCATGTATTCCCATGATATATATCCCTGATATTCTCCGAAATGATTGGGACGAGCCCTTCCGCCGCCATCGCAGCCCGGTATTCAGCCGTCATAAACATTTGGTCTTTTGAAAAACCCCCTTTACTCTTATCCACTGCCAAAAACGTCCATAGGTCCCATTCGAGAACCTGCAGAGGATTATTTTGCAAACCACCAGGACTCTGGACATTAACAAAATAACCCCCTTCCTCAAGTGCCCCGGCGATCACGGGAAGCAGCCCGGGGGATTTCCCGCTCGGATTGGAAGAGGATAGTATCAGGTCATATCCTTTCCCGAAATCATCGACGAAAAAGTCCCCAGGTACTGCGTGGACCCTTTCTGTCCCGAATTTTGCTATGTAGGCATTTGTCTGCGGGATAACAAGAGGGAGGTCAAATACGTAGGCTTCCAGATCCGGGTTCAGGGCTGCCAGTGCGATGGCATAAAGGCCATGCCCGCCACCGAGATCGATCATTCTCCGAAAGCTAAAGAACCCGGGAAGTGAATGCACAGCCCTCACGATTCCCTGCAGGCGCCCCGATACTGCATTGTCAGCCATCGCCGGAAGCGAGTATTCACGAAAGAACAGCTCCCGGTTATATGTTACCGGTCCGTTTCTTATAATGTCAGCCAAAGGCACCCAGAGATCCCTGACGTGACGCCCGAGGTCGCGGATATAGTGGATTTGTGTGTAAGGAGAGTTTCCTGTCAGGAATAACATAGCGGCCGGGGAATTCCGGTAGGTCGTTCCATCCCTGATGACGAGGCCGACCCCTGCAAGGGCATCGCAGGTAAGTGCAATAAGATGGGTATTCCCACCGGTCATCTGTGCCAGCTCAACGGCATCCCTTGGCTCCGAACAATAATCAAAAATACCGAGCTCCAGTGAGGCAAGAATGAGGAGTAATTTACGCATGCCATCCACAGCATTGTCGATCATTTCGAAAAACGGACCCGGATCGACGGGGGGATCCTGGAGATAGAATTCAGGGTCTGGTCGCATGTATATTCCTGATAGATGGAATTGACATGGCTTACCCCTTAAGTATTGTCACGTGACTACCACTGGACCAGATCTCCTGATCATCTCTGAAATCAATGTCCTGACAGGATATCCGGATATGCTTTGCATTGAATGACTCAATCAACAATTAAAGATTAAACGAACAATTAGTGGAATGCTTCCATGTCAGTCACCAAAATCCGGTATTTTACGAACCTATAATATAGTCTGCTCGAGAATTTTTAAGGAGATGTCCATACCCCATCCTTTGCATTATTTCCTAACTATTTTCAATAACAATATCGTGTATGACGAGAATATTATCATCAGCCTTCATATTCTTGACAACCCTTTCGGTATCAGCTGCCATTTCGAAGAAGATCTTGAACCCGGACTAAGGGTATTTGTTATTGAATATGGCTACATGCAGGTGATGAAGATGACAAAGATTCTCCGCGATGCCGGTATACGAGAGAGAACAATCTGTTACAGGTTGGAGGAAATTGTCACCGATAACCTCATCTGGAAACTATTTTCGGCAATAAAGCGGCTTTGTCCGTTATTTGTACAGTTCTATAAACTGCCGTCCCACAAAATTCACGGAGTAATAACCCATATCGAGATGTAGGTTAAACCCCGGGAGTATCAGTCTGATGGACCGTTCACAGGTACGATGGATCTGGATATCAGTTGCCTTTTCAACGATCGTACTGATCATTGTCCTTGCAACTACATTTAATAAAAATACTATACTGACCCTTTTACAACTTAGTGTAGGGTTTATTCTTCTCGCTGCCATATTTCGGGTCGCATCGCTGGTTTTCTGGGCTTTACGGATCAGGGTGATGTCCGGCTCGCTTGGTTACAACGTAAAATTCTCCCACTGTTTCAACCTCGTACTTGCCAATCTCCTGGCAGGAGCCATTACACCAGGACAGGCCGGGGGTGAACCGGTACGGGTACACGAACTATACCGGGCCGATGTAAAAATTGGCGATGCAACGGCAATTGTCCTGATGGAACGTGTTCTCGACGGGATCGTTCTCGTAGTAATGGGAGTACTTGCGGTGGTCCTCCTCGAAAACGTGTGGAAAGGCCTCTCGACCGGGCTCATCATCGCGATGATCGTCGGCTGGGTTATCATGATAGGACTCATCGTCCTTTTATTTTATTCGGCGAGAAAGCCGGAAAAAGTCAAGATCTACCTCCTGAGGTTTATCAACTGGCTTGCAAAACGGGTGAAAGGGAAGACAATGACAAAGGTCGTATCTCACGCCGATGCTGAAGTCGATAATTTTTTTATCAGTCTCGCCCGGTTCACTTCTACAGGTCGTAAAGGCCTGATTTACGGAACGGTCTTTACTGTCCTCTTCTGGTCGTCAGAATTTTTTGTTGCATCGCTTCTCCTTCTCTCTCTTGGCCAGCCACCGTTTATTGCCGAATCGTTTCTCTTCCAGTTGATCATCGCGATTGTCATGATGGTTCCCTTAACACCGGGATCCTCAGGGATAGCGGAAATTTCGGCAACGTCCCTCTACGCGCTGATTATCCCCTCCTCGATCATCGGGATTTTTGTCCTTCTCTGGAGGCTGCTGCTCTTTTATTTCAACATTATTGTCGGGATCATCGCAAGTCTCAACATTTTCCGGCGGGAACTACGGATCGACGATAAGAAAGAAGTCCCGGTTGAATCTGCCAACGCTGAGCATGCGGAAAAATAGATCCATGGTATCCTGATATATCCGTCAGGAATTCCTTGGGATATAGTGTCAATTCAGCCACCGGCCTTTTTCAAATCCAAAACGAGTTCCCCACGTATTGACACGATAAACTTCCTCTTTCTGAATATCAAAATGACAAATTCGTCAGTTAATACCGTCATTAATTCATTTTGAACCGCCGTCGGGGCGCCCTTCGGGGGCGGCGGAGACAATCGCAATATGAGATAAGGCTAGACATCCCTGTACTTTTTTTCGTTAAGATTCGGTGAAAGAATTTTCTTAATATTTTCATCATGATTTATATGGAAGGTCAGCGGTAACAGTGCCACTATTCCCTTCCTTATTTACAGGTCAGGCATTTTGCTGGCCATATACCATGCATGGGCCGCAAGTGCGAGATATATGGGGATAGTGTATACATAGGTGAACAGTTCCCCATTCGAGGCGAAGTTAAGCGTTGTTATGTATACGTCAATCTGGAAAACAACGATACCCCACCATTTGCCAAGATAGAAATAACCCATCCCCGGCAGCACAAAATTAAGAAAAGCGGCGATTGCAGGGTTTTTCCGGATCCTCGGTCTCATCGACAACCCGCGGGGGAGATACATCAATGAAATACCTACACGGGGAGCTGCCTTAACGGCGCTCCATCGGACTTCATCGCTTGCATCGCGAAGCGCCCGGTAGACAAAAGGAATTGCATCCGGCGACCCGATCTCTCCTAGCACCTGGACTGCTTTTTCACGCACGTCAGCGTTACGATCTTTTAAGGCGACAGCGAGTGCTTCTATTGCCGGGTACCCGATCCCCTGCAATTTGTCCCATTCCTGTTTCCCGAGGTGCAGGTAAGCGTGGAGCGTTTCATTTTCCGGCTTCCAGTTCAGCCGTTCGAGCGCTATAGCGGTTGCGTATCTCACGTAACGGTCTTCATCTTTCAGGCCTTCGACAAGTGCGGGAATCGATCCGGCATCACCGATTTCACCAAGTGCCAAGGCGGCTTCCCAGCGGATCTCATTGTCATTATCCTTTAATGCCTTCAGGAGATCGGGTACCGCACGGTTGTCGCGGATCTCGCCGAGTGCCTCGATGATCCCAAGTTTCACGTGCTTATTTCTGGTTTTCCGCAATGCTTCCAGTAAATGGTCGACGCCTTCTTTTCCAAAAGTACTGAGAGCCGCTGCTGCCTGCCACTGGATTTCAAGGTCAGGATAGCGGAGCATCCAGACCAGTTCATGGATATCCCGCTTTTCTTTGAGACGTTCAATGTCTGGTTTATCGGGACGGAAAATATTCCAAATCTTCATCCGGCCACGTCCCTTCCGGTTGCACGCCAGTTCCGTTCTGGAACGTGTCCCGGCCATTCGTTTTCATGAAGAGGTATCGAGCTGCGTGGCCGCAGATTTATTCGAAGATCGGGTCGGGGCAGCATGTTACAGGTCCGGGATTTGTTCAGCGAGGTACCAGGCATGAACGGCAAATGGGATCGAATACGGTACGGTAATTACCGGGAGGGCAAGGAGCGGAAGAGGACTCCCCGAAAGAGCAATTACCATCAGGTTAATTGTAATAAAGACCTGGAAGAGGAGAAATCCGAACCAGTACCCAAGGTAGTTATACCCGATACCAATAAAGAGGAGGTTGAGAAACCCGGCAACGAGAGGATTCGGTTTTGTCCTCGGCCGTTTGGCAAGACCCATCGGGAGCTGCATCAGGGGAATATTGCATTTAGGAAATGAAATGACCGCTTCTGTCCTTACCCGTTTGTCAGGGTCCTGAAGCGCAGAACTACAGGCCGATCTGGCAGCAGGACTGTGTAATTCGCCGAGAGTGTGGACCACATTCTTCCTCACCAGCGGATCCGGATCATGGAGATATTCGAGCAGCGGAGCGACTGCCGCTTCTCCTAAAACAGGAAGACGAGCCCATTCCTGTTTTGCAATGTAATAGTATACTTCAAGCCTAGCATCTTCCCGTTCCCATCCCAGTATATCAAGAGTCTCCGCGGCCCCTTTCCTGACATATTTGTCGGGATCCCGCAATGCCATGATCAGGGGCAGGATTGGTGCATTGGTACCAAACCCTGAAAGAGCCAGTGCGGCAGCCCACCGGACTTCATTACTCTTATCCTTTTCAAGCCGCTCCACGAGAGGGGCGATGCCGGCCTTCGATCCGATCATCCCCAGAGCTTCCACCGCCCCGAGCCGTACAGAAATTTTCCAGTGTTTCAGGGCAGCGACCAGGTCTTCGACTACCGGTTCACCAATCCGGGCTAATGCCTCCGTGGATCGCACCTGTATACCCGGGTCCGGATGGCCGAGCATCCTGATAAGCTCATCTACCCGGCCTTGTTCTTCAAGCCGGGAAAGATTCGGATCTTTTGGCCAGAATATGAAGTCAAGATCTATCATAATTTTCCTGAATCAATAATAAAATCAGTCCTTTTCCTTTCGGCGATACCGGGTATACATGCTGAATACGACAATGAAAATTATGGATGTCATCGCTGCAGTAGTACCAGAACTCCAAATAAATTACCCCGGATCATCTATAGTAACCCCCACTGTTTCCCATATTTTGTGAATATGTCCCCTGTATATTAGTCCATCCTGTCAATCGGTATTAAAGATATCTGATTTATCTTAACACAGAAAAAATAAATTCAATTCATGAAAAATATACAAAATTTATTTTTATTTAGTTTTTTTATGGCTCATTTTCAATCAAATTTCCGGTACCTTGAATAAATACTGAATACCACGAGCAGGATAACTGATATCGCTGCGGCAGCTTCCACAAACAAGGTAAATATTGAAATCCCTGGTCCCTGGGAGGGAGCTATTGCCGCTGGAGGAAGGGCAGGATTTCCCTGAGTGGCAGCTGCCTGCGGAGCCGGAGCTGAATTCCCTAGGAAGGCGGAACTGCCCAGATCAGGCGATGATTGTGAAACTGTTGAACCTTCACCAGGAGTAGATGGGGAAGACGATGCGGTCGATTCGGTCGATGATGACGAGGTCACAATGTTCCCGCTACCACCATAGCTGCCACCGCCACCACCTCCCCCATAACTCACCTGGGGAATTTTCGGTTTAGAAGTTGGGGCTGACGAAGGAGATACCCTGCTCAATATGCTGAGATATAATAACTGAAGAGGGTTGCCTGGATTACTTGTCGTGACCAGTGCAAACGTTGAAAATCCATGTGGTGAACTGGCCTGGAAAACGTCGGTATTATTTATTGGATTATAACCCATGTAAGTAGTATTCAGCACCTCACCAGCACCAGTGTCATCGATTCTAAGGATCGCAACGGGTTCATACATGTTATTCCATTTATATGGTTTGTTCCATTTTATCCAGTCAGAATCAATTGAAATGGTAATAGTATAAGTTGGTTCAGTGATCGGTTCAATTGGGTAAATTAAATTTAATCTTGAATTTTCAAGATCAAGACTGCTATTGTAGATGTTTACGTATAATTTACTGAGGTTTATTGGCAAAGAACTGTTGATCATATAATAATCGAGCTTTTCTGTTGAATTCTCATACTCAAAATTGGTATCCAGATTTATGAAGGAATTATTTGCATCCTCCATTGCCAGAACAAAGGTTCTTCGGGGGTCCTGATACTGACTATTATTCAGAACCCAGTTGTGATTTACACTCATATTAATAATTCCGGGCGTCTCTGTGTCGAAATTTTTCTGTGTCACAAAGACCTGATATGCAATGCTGTCAATTGAATTTGCACTAAAATACACACCATTATTAAGGATTGTAAGCAGATTCTGGTATTCTTCAGGGGTATATTCCTCAGATATTTTTGTAAGTACGGAGGCAGCCGGTACGTATCCGGGTACCTCGAATGAATAATTGGCGGATCCGTTATGATCATCTGCTTCCTTTCCTGACTGAATAATTATATCGTCACATATTACCCTGATTTTGGATAGATTTCCATTAATTTTTCCATTCTCTATTTGAAATTCTTCTCCTTCTTTTACAAAAAAGATCATCTGGGGCTGAATATTATCCAAAGGAACGATATCTACTGTTGTATTGTTATTTTCAAGCTTTGTTTCGTAATCACCTGAAGAAGTATTTATTTCAATAAATCCCGTATCAGGGGAATAGAGATCAACAAGAGGGTTAAATAAAGAGATCGTCCTGTTTATCGCGTTGAGGACCGTTATTGAACCATTAACACTGCTATTTCCGAACTGATTCCCTGCAGTCAGCATGACATTGAAAACACCCGGAGACGAATAGGTGTGAACTGGGTTCTGGTCTTCAGAATATACTGAATCACCGAAATCCCAATGCCACCGATCGGGGGAGCCCGTTGATGTATCCGTGAAATGGACTTCGAGATCCTGAGGGCCGGATACCGGGGTTGCCGAAAAACTGGTTTTCGGAACCGTCCCTGCCGTTATATAATCCGTAATATACCTGGAATCCCTGCTCCACGGAGTACTGACCGTTAAACGGACCGTATAAAGTCCCGGCGTCGTGTAGACATGAATAGGATTTTTTTCTGCAGAATCGGTTTCATCCCCGAACTTCCAGAAATAGCTGGAGGGATTCCCGGATGATTTATCGGTAAACTGGACGGTAATTGGGGTCTGGCTAAAAGTCTTATTGGCTGTAAAATCTGCAATAACAGGGACTTCCTGTTTTCCGATTGTGTACAGGTAAATATTACTGTTACCAGTTCCACTGTCCTGCCAGACAATTTTATTTCCATAAATAGCGGGGTTTATTTTTGATGAACCCGGGATATCACCAGGAACAGTAAAAATTTTTCCTGTTGAAGTATTATATATATAAATAGAACTTATCTGATTTTCCCAGTTTTCGAAGGTGATTAAGTCATTATAAATTTTTGGATTCTTTTGGTCCGACTGCATCATTATATTAGTTAGGTTAAATTCCTGTTTGGCTGTGGTATTGTAGAGGAAAATGCCAAATTTATTATTTTTATATCCTTCAAAGACAACACAGTCATTGAAAATTGAAGGTTTTACAACATTAAATTCTCCGGTATCATTGACAATACAATTCAGATTTTTTGTCGAGATATTATAGGTATAAATGCTAAATTTCTGATCTTTTTCTGAAACCCATGCAATTAAACTATCAAATATGACTGGAGTATGCTGAATTGAATCAGACATCCCTGATGAGATTAAAGTTTCCTGACCAGTTTGTATGTCGTACATAAAAATTTCATTATTACCATCCCTGTTATCCTCGAATACTATCCTGTTTGCATCAATTGATGGATTAAACTGGCTTGCAACACCAGATCCTGCATTTATTCTAGTACCATAACCTGTTGAAATATTATAAATATAGAGTGAATAATTGCCATTCCAGTCTCCCGTATATACCAGTTTATCTTCACTAAAATCAATTAAAGGATACCAATAAAGACTGGTCCCGTTTAATGGGATTTCTATCTCTTTTCCAGAGGTGAGATTATAAACGTTGATGGATACTGTATCGCCATAATCTATCCAATAAATGATATTATTTTTAATGCCGGGATTGGTATGATCGATATTGGGCATTTGTGGAGTCAAACATGTTTCAGTACCTGGCATTTGAATAATTTGAGAAGAATCCGGCGATGTATAATTATCTGATGACCCGGATTGTTCCAGTCCTGATTCAAAACCGGAAGACAAATTATTATCCGTTGTTTCATTTGCAATTACAATAAAACTACTGTTTTGGGATGAATTCATACTAGTATTGTTCCATTGGACCCCTTTAACAGAATTATTATCTGAAGGATTTATTAGAGAACTGTTTAACGAAATATTGGATATTGGTTCACCGATTGAAAGATTTTCTGATAGATTTGTTACAGTAATATTGCTCATATTTTTTTGTGAATTGCTAATATTTTCTGTTTTATTTGATTCCTGTGCGGAACAGGCAGTGACGAAAATTAAACTGATTAGCAGTATAACCGGTATCATGGTTAATTTCATTTTGGCCCCCCCACGAATTACTCAAGTGCCGATAGGATATACGTCAAGATAGCCAGCCTCCACTAAATAAACATTTCTCAGACTAAAAAAAAAAAAGCTCTTCTGAAACCCTGCCTGCGGGTCATTCCTATCCTGACCAAAGAGCATGCTCCTTACAATATTCAGATTAACTTACAATCTGACACTCCAGAGGCTCTCCGGTGTTGCAACCACCGGTCGGATAAGGACTTCTTCGAAAAACAATTAATTTTTGGGAGTTCCGGATTAACGCTGTCCAATGGCTTTCCCGGTGAGTAAGGACAGATAGTGGGTAAAACCCCCTTCAGCCGAGATCAGTTGACCGAAATTTTTCCAATGGGTAACTTAACAAAGTCGGAAAAAGAAAAATTATCAGGAGATCAGGAGATATATGCAAATGTATTGAATAATTTCTGGAATGTGAAATCATTCGGGTTTGTACTTGTAATTTTCAATCCAAAAATCCAGTTATTTAATGCTATATTTTTTGTTGTCACTGTTCCTGCGATCGGTTGCCTGGGGTTTCTCCTGTCATAATTTGCATATGTTACTACCCATGGGGAATTATTCAGTAATGCATATGAATTCGGCGTAGCAGGCCATGTGACATCACTGCTTTTTGGGTCTCTTAAAATCACATATTGGTTACTACCTGCATCCTGATAGAGACCAAGAAGAGAATATGAATGAGATGCATAAGGCTCTCTATCAAGATTAAGACCAGGATTACCGTTGCTTTTAGTAATTGCAATGGCCGGGTATTTTGTCTGGGCAGAAAACGTGTTGGCCCCCCCCGGACTACTAAGTGGGGCACATATCGCTTTTAGAGCGTTCCAGATATCAGCGGCTGTCCCAGGAATTGCCTGGTTACCCGAATCATTCCATCCCGTCATACGGGCCATTGCATAAGCACTTAAATTATTCCAATCCCCATCCATATTGGGTTCATTATTTTTAGCAACTATTCCCAATAACAATTTTTTATAAGATTTTTCATAGTAAGAAGGCCAATACTCAGTAGATGTTCGTGATTTTGCATATTTAAGACCTCCTGATGCGTTCTGATATAAATTGTTAGTTTGTGGAAGTGGTTGAGCAGCGGGGTTTGGACTAAAGAAATTCGCAGAATAATCCGCAAATAAATTCTGAAGAATCCATTGTGGATAAACCCATGCCAGGGAAGCCATTCCTGCTATGCAGGAACAATTAGCAGCTGCTCCCATCCATGGATCATCAACAACTGGGGTAGTGTCAAATAATGTTGCATTTGGGTAAGGCATCCATCCAATGTCTGGCATAATAATTTCAACCTCTGAATAATAATTTCCGATTTCTCAACGGAAATAAAATCTCGCAAGGACCCCGTCCCTGAGAGTTTGCAGATAGTCATCAACGATACAATACAGAAAGCTGGAATTTCAGCTATCATCACAGAATATCAACGTTATGTCAACTATTCCGTTATCACCAGCCTCATTTTGGGGATAAACCGGTATTGCACGGAGATTTTATACCGGCCACTCAGAACACTTCGTTCTCCGTCCCGGATAGCTTTCATGTCCCATAACCCCCCGGAAATGGGATGTCGACCGGGGTATAATTACAGTGTAATTCTGCAATTGACAGATTCGAATATAATCTTATAAATATTTCCAAACCAGTTCTCTATAGTTCCTGAAAAGAGGAATTCATACAAAAAAACAATTATCTGGTTAAATCTTCGCATTGCCAAGCAATCTCACGAGTAACGCTTTCTGTGCGTGGAGCCTGTTTTCAGCTTCTTCCCACACGACACTCTGCGGTCCCTCGATTACTTCGTCGGAAATCTCCTGTCCCCTGTGCGCGGGGAGGCAATGCATTACGATTGCATCGGGATCCGCTGATTTGACGAGGTTGCTGTCGATGGTATATCCCTGGAATGCTTTCAGCCGGTAGTCCCTGCTGGTTTCCTCGCCCATGGATACCCAGGTATCCGTCGCGATCACGTTTGCGTCCTTTACGGCCTCATAGGGGTCTTTCATAACTTCCACGCGGCCACCCATCGAATTAGCCAGGTCAACGAGATCTTCAGACGGCTGGAACTCGGGGGGCCCTGCAACGTTGATGATCATTCCCGTAATCGCGGATGAGAGAAGGAGCGAGTTACATACATTGTTCGCATCACCGACCCAGGCAATCTTCAGGTCGAGGGTAGATCCGAAATGCTCCCAGATTGTCAGGACATCGGCAAGGATCTGGCATGGGTGTTCCCGGTCCGAAAGACCGTTGATGACAGGTATTGGCGCATATTTCGCAAAATCAACGATCGTCTGGTGCTTGTAGGCCCGGATCATGATCCCGGAGACATACCTCGATGCAACCCGGGCAGTATCCCTGATCTCTTCTCCTCTCCCGATCTGGAGATCCTGGGAATTGAGATAGAGTGCATGCCCGCCGAGGTCATGCATTCCCACTTCGAAGGAGAGCCTCGTCCTCGTGGAAGGTTTTTCGAATATCATGGCGAGAGTTTTCCTGGGCAGCAACTCGTGGGGGACCTTTTCTTTTCGCAGTTTTTTGAGGTGCTGCGCTTCGACGAGTAGCTGGTCCAGTTCTTCTTCGGAAATGTCAAGGAACGACAATAGGTCCTTTTTCATCGTATCTCCTTCATATGCTCTATCCTGCGCTGGAGGAGGGACTGGGTACCGATATCCCGCCGGTACCTGATGTCCCCCGATACCGATGAAGCCGCTTTTTCGGCAATCTCCTCGGCCTCTTCCAGAGTACCGGCTTTCCCCACAAACGCGAGAGTACGGGAGCTCTGGGTCAGGAGCTGCCCTTTCTGAATATCGACGTTCGCATAATATAAGAATGCACTCCCGTAATCGCCAAAAATCAGGGGTCTGCCCGTGCGTGGTGTCTCGGGGTAGCCTTCCGGGACGAGGTACTTGCAGACAGTTGCCTCTTTTGCAAACCTGACCGATGCCCGTGACAGGGTCCCGCTTGTGATCCTCGCCATGACATCCCCGAAGTCTGATTCAAGGAGAGAGAGGACGTTCATTGCCTCCGGGTCACCGAACCGGGCATTAAATTCAATAACCATCGGACCTCGCGAGGTGTTCATGAACTGGCCGTACAGGATTCCCCGGTAAGGCTGGCCGATATCGGCCATCACCTTGACAACATCCTTCATGATCCGCATGGCCCTTTCCCTGTCGCCTGCTGTAACGAATGGCAGGCCGTGGTCGGGCATACTGTAGGAACCCATTCCACCTGTATTCGGGCCCTGGTCCCCCTCGAAAGCCCGTTTATGGTCCTGGACGAGCGGCATCGGGATGAGGTGGGAGCCGTCGACAAATGCCTGGAGGGTAAACTCCTCGCCGGTCAGCCGTTCCTCGACGACCACGTGACCGCCAAGCTGCCTGACATAGTCGACGGCACCATCCCTGTCGACATGCTCTCCCATGATACGGACTCCCTTTCCCCCGGTGAGCCCGACCGGTTTGACAGCAAGGTCCTGGTCGGATGCTTCAATAAATGCAATTGCAGCCTCCTGGTCCCGGAATACACGGTATTTCGGGCAACCGGCGATGCCATGACGCTCCATCATGCTCCGGCAGAACCCCTTGTCGGTCTCGAGCCGCGCTGCCTCCCTCGTGGGCCCTACACAGGCAATCTCCAACTCTTCGAGTGCATCCGCAATCCCGGCCTCGAGGGGTGACTCGGGCCCGATTATCGCACACTGCACTCCTATCGCCGATGCGAAACCAGCCACACGCCTGATATTGGTCTCTTTTTCGATCAGGACCCGTTTTGCAAGCAACCATATCCCGGGATTCTTTTTGGCCATTACCGAAAAAAGTTCGATTTCGCTGTTTTTGCAAAGAGCCTCCGCAATTGCATGTTCCCTGCCCCCACCGCCTACCAGAAGGATCTTCATCGTCATGCCTGCCCAGACCTTTTTATAGTATTATGAGTGTCGTATTAATTCACTTGCTTTTACAAGCGGGTATAATGTGATACCTTCCCGGGTAAGGGCTTCTGTTGCACCCTGTTCCCGGTCGACGACCGTCACAACGATGCTGACTCTTGCCCCCGATTCGCGGAGGGCTTTTACCCCGTAAAGCACCGATCCGCCGGATGTTGTCACGTCTTCCACGAGGATTACGTCTTTTTCCTTCACGTTGCCTATTATTTTATCACGTTTCCCGTGATTTTTTTCTGCACTCCGTATAATAGCATAAGGTTTTTTTGCAGCCAGTGCAACAGCGACTGCAAGAGGAACTCCTCCAACTGCAACACCGGCAACGACATCGGCCTTGAATTTTCCCGCAATTTCCTGTCCGATCAACCCAAGAAGTCCGGTATCGGTGATCGAGGACTTGACATCGAGATAATAGGGGCTCGTTACTCCGGATGCCAGTACAAAATGGCCATATTCAACTGCTCCATGGGCGATAAGTGCTTCAGCAATCCTGTTTACCATTATAATTCCCTCCCGTGTATCGCAGGGTATTCTATTACCATGGAACCTTTTTCACTCCCGCTGCATAGCCGATGATATTGGTAATACGATGTAAGACAGGAGTTATAATTAATATCGCAATGAAGATCGGTAACGTCATCACCGAAAAAAACCAGCCGGGGTCGAAAACGGATGCCATAACAAATGCCCCGGCCACGAGATCGTACTGGTCCGCAATTGGCCATTTAGAGCCGGGTGGTTTCCCAAGCCTGCGTTTGATGAAACTTTTCCCCAAATCCCCGAGAAGGGCTCCAACCGCAAAAAGAACTATCCCGGCCAGCGTCATACGGGGAAGAAATGTCAGCGCGTATGTTGTCTGGAGGAGAATCAGGAGAAGGCCGACGAGGATCCCTGCAGTAGATCCGAAAATAAAACCTCTCCAGGTCTTTCCATCACCAAAGATGCGATTTCCGTCGAAAAAATTTTTCCCGAAATCGATGGGAATACCACCTCCGGATACAACGGCAACCGAGTTCGGTATATAAGCGGGGAGCATCACCCAGAACGCTGAGACCAATGTTATTATTATTGTATCGATACTAATATTTGCGCACCCCGATACCTAAAATAAAGAGCAGATATAAACATTAAGGTATCTAAGGGTTAGATTCTCAAAAAAATGTACCGGTGGTGGGACTACAATGCTTATCAAAAAGACGAAGAGCCTGTGCCCTGTCTGCAACACCGTGATTGATGCAGACATTGTCGAAGAAAACGGGTCCATCTGGCTGAACAGGTCATGCCGGGAACACGGCGTATTTCATGACCTCTACTGGTCTGATGCAGACATGTACCGTCGATTTGATGAGTATGAAGCAATCGGAAACGGGGTCTTAAACCCGCAGACGGAGGGAGTACCCGGCGGCTGCCCGGGACAGTGCGGTCTCTGTACCAATCACCGTTCAGCGACCCTTCTTGCGAATATCGACCTTACCAACCGTTGTAACCTGAACTGCGATTTTTGCTTTGCCAACGCACGGGCTTGCGGATATGTTTACGAACCAAGCTTCGAGCAGGTCGTGTCCATGCTCCAGGTTCTCAGGGGCGAAAAGCCCGTACCTGCTCCTGCAGTCCAGTTCTCAGGTGGGGAACCGACCATGCGGGACGATCTCCCCAGGATAATCATGAAAGCAAAGGAACTCGGGTTCCCTCAGGTGCAGATCGCAACGAATGGTATAAAACTCGCACGGGATATTGAATATGTCCAGACCCTAAAAGATGCGGGTCTTTCGACGGTATACCTTCACTTTGACGGCGTCACAAAAGAAACAAATCCGAACCTTGCAATAGATGAAAAAGCGGTTGCAAACTGCCGGAAGGTAGGCCTTGGGATCGTCCTGGTCCCGACACTCATCAGAGGCAGGAATGATCACGAAATTGGCGCGATTTTACGGTTCGCAGCCGACCATGTTGATGTTATTCGGGGAGTAAACTTCCAGCCGATTGCATTTACCGGCGCCGCAAGCGAGGACGATATCCTGCGGGAGAGGATAACGGTACCGGATGTTGCGGCGCTTGCCGAAGAGCAGACAAACGGGATAATCAGAAAAAGTGATTTCTATCCCATCCCCTGCGTCCTCCCTATTTCTGACCTTGTGGAAGCATACTCCGGGAAGCCCCAGGTACGGTTCACTGCACACCAGCACTGCGGTGCGGCAACCTATGTATTTATTACAAAAGACGGGCTTGTCCCGGTAACCAGGATGGTGAATGTGGATAGCTTCTTTGAATCGGTGGAAGAAATGGCGGAGAAGCTTCGGAAGGGTGGAAAAATCAGTAAATACCTTACCCTTATTGAAGGGATCCGGACGCTGCATTCATCGGTAAAGAAAGGGGAGCAGGGAAGCGCAATTGATTTCTGGAAGCTTCTTGCCAATGCCCTGAAATCGCAGAACTATGCTGCCCTCGGGGATTTTCACTGGAATGCATTGTTTATCGGAACGATGCATTTCATGGACAAGTGCAATTATGATCTCGGGCGTGTCCAGCGGTGTTGCATTCACTATGCAACGCCGGATGGGACACTGATACCGTTCTGTACCTATAACAGCGGACCGGTATACCGTGAACAAGTCTGGAAAAAATGGAAAAAAGAGACCTGATAAAAAAACTATTGAATATTTTCTGAATTTTTTAACCTGGGACCAGAGAGTGATCAGGGGAATGACAGTTCGATAAATTTCTCTCCTTTCATTGCGATCGATGCGATTGCCAGGTCCTGGATCGCGAGACCGGTCGAATCGAAGATCGTTATCTCGTCAGGGCTCTTTCGTTTCTTTTTCCCGAGCACAACCTCACCAAGTATCCCGGCTATCTCTCCCCTTGTAAAGAGTCCTTTACTGTAGGGTACGTTGATCTCTCCCGAATGCACAGCCTGGACCGGATCGTCTACAAAAACTGATGCCCGCTCGAGGATGGCCGGGTCGAGCTCTTCTTTCCCTGGCGCATCTGCCCCGATTGCATTGATATGCGTCCCTTCCATGACCCATTGGTTCATGACAATTGGGATCTTTGAAGGTGTTGTTGTAACGATCACATCGCTGTCGCAGACCTTCTCGACAGAAGAAATTTCACATTCAATATCAGGGAACTGACCACAGAAGGAGACAGCTGACTTCTCTTTCCGGCTCCAGACCCGAACCCTCGTGACTTCGATCTCACGTGAAATCGCATTGAGCTGGGCAGTTGCCTGCCGGCCGCTCCCGACCATCCCAATGGTCACATTTTTCTTCGGAGCAAGGTATTTGGATGCAATCGCTCCTGCAGCCCCTGTCCTGAGATCCGTGAGAGCAGTAGCATTGAGGATCGCGCGTGGTATACCTGTAGCTGTATCGAGGATTATGGTAATTGCCATTACCGTTGGAAGGCCGATTCCAGGGTTTTCAGGATGCACATTCACGCATTTGACGCCAGCGATATCAAGGGCAGGCATGTATGCAGGCATTGTCCTGAAGTCCCCGCGGGGAAACGTCACATAAACCTTGGGTGGCATCTGGACATTCCCTTTTCCATGTTCTGCGAATGCCGCCTCCACCGCAAGGGTTATTTCATGAATATCCAGGCCTTCTTCGGGTTTCGGGTAATATTTCATCGCGCTGCTCCTGAATTTTCCCTACATGTACTCATTAGTGGATTTATCAGGATACGGTATCACTATTTCGCATGGTTCGGAACCGGGCAGAACGTATCCGCCCCCTACCAGCGATCTAATGAATACCCGGGTCAAATGGTTTAAGAAGAATTTTTACCAGGGTATCTCAAAATAAATTGCAGGTATTCGAGGGGAAACGCAGATTGTATGATTGCCATTGTACCGAAACCAACCGACTCCGATGGTGACAATTCCACTGCCATGGTCGTCGGGGAACTAAAAAAATCCGGGATATCTCCCGTAATTCTTAATTTGGACGAGATCGATCCCTTCTCCACAACAATTTCCGGTATGGTGATATGGGTTTGCGGATTGCGCCAGGACGAACACCAGTTCGAAGTGTTGAATGCCCTTTCAGTAACTAACAGGGTCATTAATTCGCCTGAATCTATTTTCACCTGTGCAAGCAAAGTAAAAACATCTGCGCTTTTATTGGAATCCGGGATACGATCCCCAAAAACAATTTTTACGGCCTCCAGGGAACTAGCCGGAGAGTTTATCAGTTCGCTTGGGAGGGCGGTATACAAACCGGTCTATGGTTATGATGGAAATGGTATATGCCTGATATATTCACCGCAGGAGCTCGGTAAGGGGCCTTATTATCTCCAGGAATATATCCCGAACGACCGGGATTACCGGATATTCGTGATCGACGGAGAGGCGGTCGGAGCAATCGTCCGGCAGTCTGATTCTCTTGCCCATAACATCCACCAGGGAGGTTTTGGAAAGCCAATTGAGATATCGGATGACATGGATGAAATCGCCGGTGCGGCCGCCGATGCGGTGGGTGTGGATTACGGGGGGGTCGACCTTCTTGATGACGGCGATGGGTATACGGTCCTCGAAGTGAACGGCACCCCGAACTGGCACTGCATGAGCGCCCCGATCCCGCGGCTGCTGGCAGAGTACCTCATCAGGCAGGGATGCGGATACAGGCGCTGATAAAATTATCGGATGCCCCGTTGAAAACCTCTGAACTCTGCCTCAAATGACAAAGAAAAAGAATAAATCAGGACTTACTGGGCATATTCCATCTCTTTGAGGGTTTTTTCAGCCAGTTCCCTCATTCGCGCGGAGATCCGTCCTGATGCTGAAAATTCCACGTCCTTCATGGCATTGGCAAGTTCCTGGCCCAGGATAAAAATCGCATATTTATGTTCCATTTTGCTTTTATGAGATTGTTCAGGCAGTATTTTTAGGGAATAATACTGGGTGAATTTCAGGTTAGGATTAATGCTCTCAAAATAGTCCTTGATATCGAAGAGCATCTGGTGAAGTATAATCAGTTCGTCTTTGTGCATCGGCAACCATCCCCACGATCAAAATAGTAAATGTAATCATAAATAGATTTGGAAATCAGGGATTAACCCATTTTAATGAGTTTGATTGACAAAGGGCGTTTTATTATTCCCCTAAATTCTCTTGCTGCCACGTATTGCATTCCTTTTTTAACCAAATGGTCCAGGAGTTTTTGGTTTATTTCCCCATCCACGACGACACCGGGAATGGATTCCTCAATCTCGTCAAGACCCGCATCAAGTTCCCCGAACTTCATTTCTCTCACGACAGAACAGTCCCCTGAAAGGAACCGGACGAGATGCCTGCCTCTGACTGCCCTGAAATGGTCGTTAAGCGACTTTGCAGGCTTGTCATCAGGTTCGGTACCGGGTTTTTCGTGTGCCCTGGTTTTCACTTTCCGGTCCGTCAACGGTTGCGGCACCGGTATCTTCCCTCCGGTATCTTCCTCCTTTTTCTCCTCTTCGGGATGGGCGTCTTCCCCAACTCCCGTGAAATTCTGGTCTTTTAAGTATTCTACCGGAACTTTATTCCGAAGCGATTTGATGATCTCCTTCCGGGTCATATCTTCAACGCTTCTTCCGCGCGGTGCGTAGGCAACATAGTCGATATCCGCAACCTGGAGGAGTTCCCGGAGTATCAGCTCTCCTCCGCGGTCACCGTCAAGAAACGCGGTTGCGGTCTTTTTTTCACAAAGATCAATAACTGTTGCCGAAATTTTTGTACCCTCGACGGCAACCGCGTTCTTGATACCGAATTTGAGGAGGTTTATCACATCGGCACGGCCCTCTACGATAATTATTGCATCGGATTCCTCGACATTCGGTCCTCCCGGGACTTTGTCGTCACCGAGTGCCGAGATCTTTTCAATCCTCGTACTTTCCCGGACCTCGTCCAGAAGCCCGTAACTATCGATCGAACCTTCGTTAAAATAACTTGTCAGGAGTTCCCTGGCCCGTTCAGCAATTTTTTTCCGTTTTATAACTCTGATATCGTCAATACTTCCAACATTCACGTGAGCAACGCAGGGCCCTACACGGTCGATTGTTTCGAGTGATGCAGCAAGAATTGCAGTTTCTGCACGATCAAGAGAGGAAGATATGAGAATATCGCCCCTGGTTTCGCCTTTTTTGCTCGCGATCTGGACATCGATCCTCCCTACCCGTCCGGTTCGTTGCAGATCCCTCAAATCAAGATCTTCGCCGAGCAACCCTTCAGTCTGGCCGAATATGGCCCCTACAACATCGGGTTTCTCGACCACCCCCTCTGCGGTAAGGTGAATGTGAATAAGGTACTTGGTAGTATCCGATGAATACAAGGTAACGCACCCCCATGCATCATGCAATAACCGATACGCGTGATCATAGGTATCACGTTATTGTAACCGGTGGGCTTAATATCTATGGTTTGGTAATTTTTCCGGTTTCCAAAAACCGATTAATACCCGGGTTCAGGAATTGCCCTGTAATCAAAAAAAACGGAAAATAATCTGTTTAATCCCTTGCCTGTTCATTATATATCATCGACAGGAGAGGGGTTTTACCCCGGTTTCACCCCTCCCTCCTCCCTGCCCTTACCATCGCCACGAAAACCTGAAATGAAAAAAAAGAATGAACCGACTTAAAAACAGCACAGATTTCCTGCAGGTCTGCATTAAAAAGAAGGAAATTTATTATCCGGTAAACACATTAGCAATTTCATAATAGAAATAGCCTGGAAATGAGATGGGTCTGGTTCTGAACTGCCATATTTTACCCGGCTGAAAATAATATAGTTCCACCGAATCGCTCCCGATGACAAAGCCCTGATCGTTATAGAAATTAATGGTCACTTCGACAAAGTCGATCGTGTCGGACCCGATGTTTTTCACTGTGCCAACGATTGTCTGTTCCCCGGTGAAAGGATCTTTTTCCAGGTGGGATTCCTGGAGCTTCACCTTGTACCCGGGATTAAACGACTCCGGTTCGAACCCATAAGGTCTTTTTACGTATACCGGAGCCGGATTTTGCATAACATTCGTCGGCGATGTCGTCACAAAAACCGTTGCAGGTACGTTCGTTACCGGTGCACCCTGCTGGATTATGGCCGTAGGCGATGTTGTTATTGTGGCTGTCTGAACAGGTTGCAAAGCAGGTTGCGTATTCAGACATCCTGCTGAGATGAACACCATACCGAAGAACATTACGAGAAGAACAACGTTCTGTACCTTCATTACGATCCCGATCCCTGACAGTGCATTATTATGCTCCTTATTTATATATTCAGGTGAATGAATCCTGTTTATTTGTTGATCGAAAGAACGACATGTTATGAAACGAGCAGGTCGGCAATTTTTTCCAGGACCTTACCGGTGGGAATGCCGGTTACACAAATTTTTTTCTGCTGCGACCTGCTCCCCGATACCAGGGAGACAGTTGTCCGGGGTAACCCCAGCGTATCTGCAATCAGGTTGGTGACAGCAGTATTGGCTTTTCCACCGGTTGGTTCCTCCCTGACAGAGCAACCGATAGCTTTTCTCCATGGATTATACCCGGACGGAAATAAATCGGCCTTACTCCCAGCCGAAACTTCGACAGAAATAATCGTCCCCCCTGAATAATGGTATACCGCTCCAGAAATGTCCGGCGTAATATCAAGGCTCCTGCTATGCCTGAATCATAGTGCGTGTGGAGTAATAAAATTTCATGAAAATTTATTAATTCACCGGACGGAGATAAGGGACTTGTTTTCAAAAATCCATCGCCATTTCAAATAAATGTCGCCCGGCATTAACAAGGAGGGATCACCAGTGGCATGGCGCCGTTCTTCACCCGCTTTTACCCTGCCGGGCGGTGCCTGTCGCACAACCGGGTTGTCCCGAAGTTCATTTCCAGGCACGTGCCAGTCGATCACCCGGGGACCTATGGAAGTGCTGTATCGGCACTATCTTTCATCAGTCGTCCGGATATTTATTTCCTGGTACTGTCACACGTCGACCGGTACCCCGGTCCGGGATACCACCGTGGAGAACCGGGGATAAATTCTCCCGATTTGTATACGATTTCTCCGCCCATAACCACAATTTCCGGAAAAATCGCGGGATGTCCTTCAAACGGAGTCCATCCGGCACGGCTGTGAAGCATATCAGGATCGATCCTGACCGGATCGGCAGGATAAAGCGCAAAATCCATCCTCTGCCCTCTATCTAACCCGGCTGAGGGAATACCAAGGATTTCGCAGGGGCGGTGACTGGTCTTTTCGATCAGTGAAGCGATGCTCATTTGTTTCTCTTTTACCTGTGCCAGGAGAAGTGGGATCATAGTCTCCACTCCCGGAAGTCCTGATGGAGCTTTTCCGAACGGGACTGCCTTTTCCCGGGCTGTATGGGGTGCATGATCCGAGGCAATGACGTCCACCCTATCAAGGAGACCGAGAAGGCGATGCTGCTCTTTTTTTGAACGGAGCGGTGGATTTACGAGGGCCCTGGTATCATCGGAACTGAAATCTTCGTAGGAAAGGAGCAGGTGATGCGGGGTCGCTTCGACAGAAATCCAGGGTCCGTTGTTCTGCCCGGGAACGTTGCAGGGTCCATATGACCGGGTATGGGCTGCCCTTATCGCGGCGGCATTGCTTAAATGACAGAAATGAAGACGACTTCCTGGACGGCCGCATCCTACTATCTTACGTACTTCTTTCACCTCGCCTGCGATACTCCTGAAATTATTGTGCATCTCCAGGTCCCGGGGTGATTCGCCTTCAATAGTTTCGGCATGAATCGTTGCGAGACCGCCAAGATCGCAGATCGTGGAGAGCCCTTTAACGAGATCGTCAGGTAATACTTCCTCTCCGAAACTCGACGGCGCGGCAAAAATTTCCCCGAATGCCATAATCCCTGCGTTCCAGAGGCCGGTCAGGTCGTTATTGCCCGTTAGTCCTCCGTTCACTGCAAAATGACAAAGGGACCGGGACTTTGCGAGCCGGACCCGTTTTACAACTCTTTTCCCGGTAACGAGCGGGGGAACCGTGTTTGGTTGATCGACTACCAGTGTTATTCCACCTGCAATAGCACTCTTCGACCCGCTTTCCCAGTCCTCCTTTTCAGACTGGCACCAGTCCCTCATATGGGCATGCATGTCTGTTCCTGCAGGGAGCAGGAGCATGCCTTTGGCATCGATCGTTTCTAAGGCCCGGAGACCTGCGCCATCATGGACCAACACACCCTTGCTGATCGAGAGATCGGTCCTTCTTCCACCCGGCAGGAGGATATCGGATATCACGAGATCGCAGGTCTTCATTATATCAAAGATTGGAACTGCTGACCATTAACATGGTGGTCTCCGGAATAAACCGCATTTATGAATCATGCCAGGTTCAGGGAACTATACCGGGTTCTTATATCCCCCGGGGAAATGTCGTGCCATGCAGGGATTGTCGGTCTGCCTCAGACGGTTGTCTGCCGGAGACGGGAATGAAAAGGATCGTTTTATTTTCTTTCATGTATAATTGCCGATATGATGAAGGACCAGGGTATAGTAGTCATTGCAAGCCTTATGATTATTGTCCTGTCATTTATGTTCTACCTCTTCTCGAACGTGCTCAACTTTTTTATCATCGGTATCGGCATGGGCCTTTTCATCGTTATCACGGCGATGTTTTTTATGCTCTCAGAGATCAGGGACTCGATCGTTGAAATGAGCGATGCGGTAGAGATGAACAACATCATGATTGACGCATCAGGCAGGAGTATTACGCTCCAGGCAAGGGAGCCCCAGGCCGGACCGGACGATAAAAAACCTGCAGAGGAGCCCCTAAATGCCAATTCACAGGATTAGGGCTCGAAGAGGTACCCGGGACTAATCTTCCGGGACTCGTATTATAAACCATGTCTCCTGATTATCAGACCCTGTTTTTTAAACATTGTCGCCCCCGGGCGACTCCCCTATCCTTGCCTTGGCAGGGTCTGTGAAACGAACCGGATCATCGGATTTTCTCCCTAATATTTTTATAGATCCGGGATACTCCTATTTTAAGGGGAATCTCATGAAAGGATACATCGTCGTAATTCTTGTGCTTGGTTGTCTGATCGCTCCATGTCTGGCCGACAGCAGCATTGCGCTCTATAAAGGATGGAATTTTGTGTCGGTCCCGGTCCTGAACCCGCTCTACCAATATCCCGATTACCAGTTTTACTCGCTATTTTCCCCGGTCGATACCGCGGGACATTCATCATGGCGGTATAATGCTGCAACCGGGTACTGGGATAAAATGAACCCGGATTCATCGGTTTCTCCTCTTGACGGGATTTGGATCTTCTCGAACGGTACGGTGACAATACCGGTCCGTGGTGATAATAGCATATCCCCTGCACCAAAACCGATCTATCCCGGATGGAATGCAATAGGATTTGCAGGAGTGGAAACTCCGGCAGGAGAAGCATTCAACTCGCTCTCGGGCACATGGCAGATACTTATGGGATATTCGGGACAGTTCCAGCAGTTCCAGCGGACAATTTTCGACAGTGAACCGACACGGATTATTCCGGCTGAACCGGGGCAAGGGTACTGGGTATACGCAAACGGGCCCGGGCAATACAGCTTGTCACCCGTCTCTGCCGGGACATAACCGCTGGACTTGAAGGATTGGAATACCCCGCAGCCTGCTTCCCTGTTCCTGGATACGTAATCAGGAAGACCATCCCCGATATAATCATCCCCTTTTATACCCGAACTGCCGGAGCATGGCGGTCCGCTGTTGTACATCATCCGGCTCTTCAACGCCTTTCGGTTTCATTCCGTCTATCACACCCATTATGCCCCGGCCCTGCTCCGTTTCAGCGATAATTACCCCGGCCGGGTTCGCGGTCGCACAATATAACGAGCAGACCTCCTGGATATTTTTAATTGCATTCAGGATATTAATCGGGTAACAATCGCGTAAAAACAGGATAAACGAATGGCCCGCCCCTATTGCCAGGGCATTATGTTTCGCGAGTTCCTTTAATTCTCCATCGTTCCCTTCGAGGCGAACAAGACAGTCACCCGACGATTCACAAAATGCCAGCCCGAACTTTGCACCCGGAACTGTTGATATAATTGCCTCATATACGTCTTCTACGGTCTTGATAAAGTGCGATTGCCCGAGAATCACGTTTACGTCATCCGGTTTTTCGATTCTCACGCATATGAATGAAAGGTCCTGTTCCACAATTTCCACCAGAAAGTGGATGGGTGTATACTATGATAAAACCCGGATACATGACGTGCTGACGATTGGATTTAACCGATGAATCCTTGGTTGTTTTTCACCTGCGTGACAGAAGGTCCGATATAACGGACGATCAATTCGGTCTGTATAGAAATTAAACGCTATTTCAAGATGCAAACAATATATGATGCAGAATATGGTCAACAGTTATAACGTATGAATTAAAAAGAAATGCGAGGGATGGGATTTGAACCCAAGAACTCCTTCGAGACTAACCCCTGAAGCTAGCGCCGTTGACCAGGCTTGGCTACCCTCGCGTCCTATACTATAACGCATGCAAGAAAATAAATGTAGTTGTTTTTTTCCTTACCGCAGAATTACATATCCTTATCGTTATTTTTTCTTTCCGGAAGTTTTTCCGCCGGCTCCCGCCGATCTTTCCTGTTCGTTCATGAACCGGGCAAGCTCCTGTTCACGGAGCTCTCTTCTCCTTATTTTACCTGAAATCGTCTTTGGCAGCGTGTCGGTAAATTCAATCACTCGCGGGTACTTGTAAGGCGCCGTGACCTTCTTGACATGGTTCTGCAATTCTTTTACCAGTGCTTCGGAGGGCTTGTAGTCCGGGGCAAGCACGACAAAAGCTTTGACAACGAGGCCGCGGATATCGTCGGGTGAACCGATCACTGCGGCTTCTGCGACTGCCGGATGTTCAACCAGGGCACTTTCAACCTCGAACGGCCCAATCCGGTAGCCCGAAGATTTGATGACGTCGTCATCCCGCCCGATGAACCACAGGTAACCATCCTCATCCCTGTAAGCCTTGTCTCCCGTATAATAGAAACCGTTCTGGAAGACCTTTTTATTCTCGTCGTCGTTATTCAGGTATCCATCGAACATTCCGACGGGTTTTGGGTCTGTTTTTATTGCTATCCTTCCTTCGTCGTGAACGGCTACAGGTTTTCCCTGGTCATCGTGGAGCTCGATATGCCACCCGGGAGAGGGTTTGCCCATCGAACCGAATTTTGGTTCCATGGAGGGAAATGTCCCGATGCAGAGTACCACCTCGGTCTGTCCGTATCCTTCGAATATTGTGAGGCCGGTCGATGCTTTCCACGCTTTGATTACCTCGGGGTTTAAAGGTTCCCCCGCACTGACGCAGTGTCTCAGTTCCGTGAAATCGAACTTATCTAGGTCGGCGAGGATCAGCATCCTGTAGATGGTCGGAGGGCAGCAGAATGTCGTAATGCCGTATTTTTCGATCAGGGGGAGAATTTCAGTCGGATTGAACCGGCTCCTGATATCGTACACAAAAATCGCTGCTCCTTCAATCCACTGGCCGTATAGTTTTCCCCAGGCGCTCTTTGCCCATCCTGTATCGGAAAGGGTAAAGTGGAGATCCGTTGTGTGGACATCCTGCCAGAACCGGGCGGTAACGATGTGGCCGAGCGGGTAACTCTGGTTGTGGACTACCATTTTAGGTTCGCCAGTTGTGCCGGAGGTGAAAAAGATCACAAGTGGATCGGTCGATTTTGTTTTTTTCATACCCGGGAGAGTAATCAGTTTGGTGGACACCGGTGCAGGATATTGGAGCTCGACCTCGTAACTTATCCAACCGTCCCGTTTACCATCGATAAGCATTTTTCCACATAAGGAGGGACATTCGTCAAAAATTGCATCCACCTTATCCGCGTGTTCCATGCTCGTAATAATCATCTTGATATCCGCGGTATCTATCCGGTATTTCAGGTCCTTTGGCGTAAGCATGGTCGGAACAGGGCAATATACAACACCTCTCTTGATCAGGGCGAGGGTGAATATCCACCATTCCGGGACCCTCGGAAGCATGATGAGGACGCGGTCACCTTTGTTGATCCCGTATTTGATGAACATATTCGCAACCTGGTTCGAGAGGCGCGAAAGGTCCCAGAAGGTGAATTTTTTCTCTTCCCCTTTCTGGTTTACCCAGATCATGGCCAGCTTGTTTCTGTCTTTTCTTGCCCACGTATCGATAACGTCGAACCCGAAATTGAAATATTCAGGTACGTTAATCTTAAAGTCCCTGTACGTCTGCTCATAATCGACAATATTCGGAACAATATTCTTTGGCTCATATGTTACCGCCTCTCCGGCGGCAGGAGCCCAGATCTCACGGATGCCTCCCTGCCCCAGAAATGCGGTGCATGCCTCGTTAATCCATTCTGATCGTGATTTTCCTATATTCAAGGCTGATTTATCAATATTTTCGGTCAGCTCGTCCTCCATTGTGATCGAATAGCGCACCATATTATAAAATTATGCGGTGCACCTGATAGGTCTTTCGAATAGACCCTGCACAAACCCCTGATTCCGGGAACAGCAGGGAATCATGGCAATTTTACTAAATATTTTTTTTGAAGTTCCGCGATGCTATCAACCTGATGCCGGAGATCCCTTCCAAATCCAGTGAACCACGAAGGAGCCCGTATCATTTCAGTAAATTAATAATTAACCATCGGCAAGAAGAGATCATGAGTCCAGTTTCAGATCGACGGAGGAACAACATCAGACCGGTATCTCCCGGACATTGTTTCATGGTTCTTTTCTCAATATCGCTGTTTTTGGTTTTAATCTGCCTGCCTGCGGTTGCTGATAATGCTACAATGCAGGGACCGAACCAGACATCATCTGTTCAGGCTGCCGTGCAGACCACCGTGCCGGTCCAGCCGCTCCTGGTTGCGGTGAAAAAACCTGTTATCGATTTCACCGTGACCCCGGCAGGGGGAACCGCCCCGTTAACCGTGACCCTGTACCCGGTTTTTAATTCTTCGGGCGGGGCACCCGACTACCTGATCTGGGACTTCGGTGACGGCCAGCAGTTGAATGATACGTTAAAAACCAGGTATACGCACGCCTACATCATTGCCGGCAACTACACCATCACCCTGACTTCGGTTAATTCGGGGGGAAGCAGTGTCCAGGTGCATGAAAATGCAGTCAATATCAGGGTTCCGGAAATGACGACAGAGCAGACTACTGCACCGCCGGTCACAACAGTTGCTACCACGGTGCCGACAACGGTTCCTACCACGGTGCCAACCACTGCCCAGGTTCCCGGATCGAACAATACCGCCATGACTGCGAATGCAACGGCCAATGGCACAATCCAGGAATCTCCCTGCGGCTTTAATATTACCAGGGCGAATTTTACCGCAGTCCCCATGGAAGGACCTGCACCGCTGCACGTGAAATTTACTGACAACTCTTCCTGTGTTCCGCCTATGAACTGGGCCTGGGACTTCGGGAGCCCGGTGAACCCCGGCATAAAAACCCTCCGTGATCCTGATGTAACGTACACGGATCCGGGGTATTATAACGTCACTCTGAAAGTGACGAATTCCTTCAATAATAACGATTCCATTACCTATACGAACTTGATCCACGTCCTCACACCGCCACCGCCAACGACATATCCTACAACTCCTCCAACACCAACCCCGGTACCGGTGACCTATACGGATTTTGCAGCCAATATCACGTCCGGTGTCGCCCCTCTCCTTGTTCAGTTCCATGATGTATCAGGAGGAGCAGCGCCGGCAACGTGGTTCTGGGACTTTGGGGACGGGTCGAATTCCACCCTCCAGAATCCCGTCCACTCCTTTAATAAATCGGGCAATTATACGATCATCCTGAAAACAACAGCCGCCGGCGGACCTGCCTACACCAAAGTAAAGGATAGTTATATCATAGTTACTAACCCAACGATGGAAATTCCGCTCCAGATGTTGTTTATTATCGCAATCGTCATCGTGATCGCTCTGATCGTTATCATGGTGCTCCGGGGAAGGGGACGAAGACCTAAAGCAGCACATGCAGGCGGGCATAAAGAGGAATCCGGTTCAGAGCGGGAGTCTTCATCGGGATCCCATCAACGTCACGGAGGAGACCTTTAAATTATTTTTCCTGTTTTTCAAAAATGAAAACAATTTTTCACCGTTTGCACGGGAAACTGTTGATCTGGTTCGATAAAGTTTTCCCTTGCTTCAAAGATCAATCTCCCCGCCCTTCTGAGAGCCCCGATCCTTGCGAATCTGTTCCGGTCCTTTTTTGCCCATTCATCGATTACATCGAGGCCAGAATTATATTATTCAGGCAGGGAATCGAAAAGCGTGCATATTCCTCCTTAAGGTTGGTAAGGTTACTCCGGCAGCTGCCAAAAAAATCCCTATAAAACTGGCATGATTATGCCTTTAATCTTCTTTTTTTCTCACGGAAGCCCTTGTTTCGGGAGACATAAAGGTAATCCATTAGTATTATGATACAAAAGCAAGCATATACTAACCAATGGACGATAAGCAGTACGATTCTTTAAAAATCGAAAATATCGTTGCTTCGGGGGCAATTGCCGATTCCATAGATCTTTCAGAGATTTCGAAAAAGATAGAGAACTGCGAGCTCAATACAAAACGATTTCCTGGCGCTGTATTCAGGATAGAGAACCCGAAAATTGCATCACTGATATTCTCATCGGGAAAGGTAGTCCTGACCGGGATCAGGGACCGGGATGCGCTCAATGAAGGACTTAAACTGATCATAAAATCCATGAAAGAGGCGGGTGTGCGGACCTATGATGAGCCCAGAGTCGCGATAACCAATATCGTCTGCTCATACGATATTGGAAAATATATAAATCTCAATAAAGTCGTGATAACCTTAAACCTTGAAAATATCGAATATGAACCCGAACAGTTCCCGGGCCTCGTCTACCGGATCAAGGAGCCGAAAATCGTCGCCCTTCTGTTCTCTTCCGGGAAGATCATCCTTACCGGGGGGAAGAACCTGGAAGACATCAAAAGGGGCCTCGATTTTCTTGAGCAGAAACTTGGCAGCATAATGTAAGCCTGGCCAATTTCGCCTGCTTTTCATAATATGTCCATTTATTGGACAATATTTTGGGTGAGGTCCCACTACCCCCAAATCTTTGCCAATAACTGGATGATTTTCCGGATTTTTTACTTGTGTTTTGGAGCCCTCTCTAATATCATATTTAAACATTTGACAGGAGGGGGGTTTCACCCCCCCTGCCCCTCCCCCATCAGGATAGTCTTTGGACAGGTTGATTAGACGATAAGAAGGAAAGGATTAACAGGACAGTCCTGTCCCGGCCGGGGTCGCCAAAGCGGCGGGGCTGAGCCCCGGGAGCGTCTGAAAGGGAAGGATATGAGGGAAAAAGTCATGCGCGAAGTAGTACACCGTTTCCTGTGGTACTCATTTTTTAACTTTTTTCAATCACATTTCAGGTAGTTATTTTTTTACCATTTTTCTGTCGTAAATCACTAATGAGGGTAGGGGATGAAATGACACCTTACCCTTTATTTTCAAACAATTCCCCTGTATCCCATTTTTGCAGGATAAGATATCGGTGAAAATTAACAGGGTTTGTCCTATTTGATCTTCCTGAACAGTCAGAATACCCGGTACAACCAGATTCCTGCGCTTTTTATTCCGGACGTTCCCCTGTCAGCCGCCCGGGACGATTCCATATTTCGTACAGAGGGTCTGCCAGGAATGGTAGTCATATTTATCGAGAACCGGTCCCATGGCATCGAGACGGTCCCATTCGGCTGCATCCTCCCATTCTTCTGAAACGGAATCGAACGACTTCCCCGGCGACACCGGCAGGACCTCGGGTGTCGATCTGATCTTTCCGAATTCAGGGTAGTCCCCGTTGCCGTCCGATATGATCGAGGGTGTGGTAGTTTCGATAAATGAATACCCGGTATCCTTATAGGTATACCGACCCGGTACGCTGATGCCTACAGCTGTATGTTGTTCCTCCGGGAATTCGAATATCGCCACACCAAATCCAAGTTTCTTCAGGATGAGTGCGAGCAGGACAGATTTTTCACAACATACCCCCTTATCGTCCCATAGTGTTGCGTACGGATACCGGATTTCAAGGGAGCCTGATCTGGCCATATTTTCGTCATAGGGAATCTTCTGAACAAGGCTTACTGCGATCCTCGCCTGGTCATCGGGATTTTTGGTTTTGGAACGGATTCGATCCACAATCTCATCGAAATAAGGATCCTGAGCCGGTAATTCGATAAATTTCTGGTAACGGTCACTTGTTCCGACATAACAATAGGGGTCCTCCTTCCGGACCGAATCGTATACCCCCTTATAGAGCGTCAGGGTGATACTATCTTCCTGGCCGCGGAGGACATAGGGGAACGTTCTCGACACTCCTCCGGTCTTCAATGACTGATATTTGACCGGGACCTGATTGTCGGGCGGAATCCGGGCTGTGGCTGGTGCCGTCACAACCTGGTTTTTCGTCACCTGGGCTAGCGGAATAATGGTGCTGGTGACAGGAACAACACCCACAGTGTCAGAAATACCTGAAACATCCGGACCGGTCCCATGTCCCGGACCCGGAGGACTGATAGCCACAACGGCAAGAATCGCGAGGACGGCTATTGCAAGGAAGATACTGATGTTTCGTTTACTGTACCGGTTCCGCATTCCCGGCATTTTTTGAGGAGACAGACCCGGTTCCTGGCGGGAAGGGCGAGAAAAAAAATCAGGCCTCCGGGGAGATCCCGGATGATCATTCCCTCTCGTTTCATGCACCTGACAGTGTTTTTCCTTCTCAAAACAAACGCCCGCCTCTTCATCATATCCGAGAGCCCTGCACGTCATCCCCAGGTTATGCCAGGCATCGGCGTAATTGGGATCTATCCTGACCGCCTCGACATAGCAGGCGAAGGCTTCCCTGTATTGTCTCTGTCGGTAATGCCTGTTGCCCTGTTCCTTCCGGTCCGATGCCAGCGGGTCCATTTCCTATCCTGTTATTTTCCTATGCTGTTATGTACGCTCAGGTATTAGCCGTGTAATAATAGAAGAGATTGTGGCACATTCATGACTGTTCTGGTAAACGGGCATGTCATTGATCCTTACCAGAACCGGTGGGTCCTGATAAAATTTCTTTCCGACTTCAGTATCTCCCGGTAATAGGCATCGTCCTCCGTTAACGTGGACAGTATCCTGGACGTCTGTTCAGGCCCAACCCCCTTCGCGGCGAGAGCTATCACGGCCTTTTTTCCGCTCGAAAGGACAATATTCGCGTTTTTCATGAGTCTGGCCACGATTGCCCGCTCTTCTTCGGTCTTTTTTTGCTTGTTTACCAGGGCATAGTGGTCTTCGTCCCATGGTTTGAGAACTGCAATCAACATTGCATGGCAGCTCGGACAGACAGGGTGCTCCGGGACTCTTTCGACGATTGTTTTACTCTTCCATTTGTGGCAGTTCATGCAGGCCAGGATTACCTCCTGCTGGAAGAGACGACGCTTCAGCGTTGAGATCACTGCCTGGTCGGCAGTGGGAGGGGGGATCTGGTCCCGGGACGAAGTGAACAGTGCCTCGGCACCGAGCAGGCTGACGGGGCCGATATGGATGCCGATTGTACCGCTCCTGATCCCGGAAATGATCCGCGACGCACTCTCCACATCCATGTACACAGAAAACAACTCGCGATATGCTTCATCCTGCACTACGGTGTCTTCGAACATGTCGGTCAGGCGGTGGATCGACAGTCGCTCATAGTCGGCATCCGGATCGATGGCCCCAAATTTTTTCGCTATCTGGACCAGTTTCCACTTGAAAAGGGCGGTACGTTTGAGAGCCAGCCCCAGGATCCCCTTGATATGTGCGGGATCAAGCCCGGTAAGGATATCCCTGACATCGGCAGCCCTGATGGTATTGGGAAGGCGTATCAGGGCCCGGTAGGCATCGACCTCGATCCCTACTGTAGTTCCGTAGCGGGCGGAAATAAGAATGGAGAGGACCCGGGCAATAGCTTCGTTGGCTTTATGTCCGGCACAGATATTGCAGACGACGCCTTCAGGGGCATTCTCAAGGGTAATAAGGAGGTCCGTCGGAACTACAGAGCGGTTTTTGTCCATTTCGGAAAGGAAATGTCCCACAAACCTGTTCGCCGTGTCATTGTCAGAATAGTCCCGGATCTCGCGTGTTCTCCTGAGTGCCCCTACCTCCCGGGCAACTTCAAAGGGAACCGGGATCTGTTCCCCCTCCCACGAAGGCAGCTCGCCCTTGACCCTTTTTGCCGGCTCCACCGTGATCCTCCCCTCCTCAACGTCGAGCACACGCCAGAGCTGCCCCTTCGTGATAAACACAGCCCCCGTATGCACCCACCCGACAACGAATGACTCATCGAGCGAGGCAACGGTTTTTCTCGATACCATATCAAACACAGGCATTTTTCGCTCGTCGTGTATCATCGAGAGATTTCCGGCAAGGTATCGCCGGGCTCTTGACGTCGTTATGATCGTTTCCCCGTCTCTCCTGACGAGCCGGTGATCTTCCATCTGCGAACACACGCGGGAAATAAATTCCTTATCCCCGGAAAAAGCCGGAGTCCGGGAGACAATGCCAATGATTTTTGACAGGGGCAATTCCCCATACTCAACAGCCATTGCCGCGATCTGGTTCGCTAGCACATCTGCGGGATTATACGGGATCCTCACCGGTTCTATCTCGTTTGCACGTGCTTTACGTGCGATTACCAGCGATTCGAGAAGGTCGTCAAACCCTGTCGCGAAAATTGTCCCGGTTGAAATGACATTCAGCCGGTGGCCTGCACGTCCTATACGCTGGACAAGTCGTGCAACTTCCCGTGGCGACCCGAACTGGACGACATGACCGACATGACCGATATCGATGCCGAGCTCCATCGAGGACGTGCATATGAGGGCTTTGATCGTCCCCGACCGGAACCTGTCTTCAGCCTCGATCCGTACCTCTTTCGAGAGTGAACCATGGTGGACTTCCACATCGCCTCTCTGGTACAATGCATGACCGAGCGCTTCCGCAGTGACCCGGGTATTGGTAAAAACCAGGGTGGATCCGTGACGATCAACTGATTTACCGACACATTCGGCCTGTTTTTCGAATGTGTCCCCGATATATCTCACGTTGATTTCAAGATGTTTTGCAACCGGAACCGAGACGATGGAGAAAGGCCGGTTTCCGCAGAGGAACTTCCCGACATCATCAGGGTTGCCAATGGTAGCCGACAACCCGATCCGCTGGAATTCCCCTGCATGCTCAACGAGCCGCTCGAGACCCACGGCAAGCTGGACTCCACGCTTGCTTCCTGCCAGTTCGTGGATCTCATCCACGATGACAAATTTCACACCGGCCAGGTGTTTCCGGAGGACTTTTCCCATAAACAATGCCTGGAGCGTTTCAGGTGTTGTGATGAGGAGATCGGGCGGGGAAAGCGCCTGTTTCCGGCGATCTGTGGTAGTAGTATCCCCATGACGGACCCCGACGGTGAACCCGAGTTCCCGGCACCACCATTTCAGCCGTTCGAGCATATCGCGGTTCAATGAACGGAGGGGTGTGATATAGAGTGTTTTAAAACCGGTGCCCTGCACGGAAAGCATCCGGTGAAAGACCGGAAGCATGGCACTTTCGGTCTTACCGGTTCCGGTCGGTGCGATCAGGAGGATATTCTCTCCTGACAGGCCCCTGGGAATTGCCTGTTTCTGTACCTCGGAAAGGACAGAAAAACCCCGTTTTCTGATACATTCCTGTATTCTCGGGTCAAGCTCCCGCGGGATCATGATCCTCCACTGACGAGAGCGGGCCGATATATGTCCCGTCCGGCAGAAAAATCTCGCAGGATGCCGTATTCATGCACCGTGAAAGCGGTGAAATAGGGGATGCCACAATCCTCTGGATATCAAAACCAGATAGTTCGTTAAATGCCGGCATGAAAAGGACTCTGCTCTTTCCGGCGGGATCCGTTTCCGGAAGATTCCCGTACAACTCCGGATCGCGTGGTTCTGAACAAGCAACCCGGGTCGGGGATCTCATCCGGGATGCCCGGATGGTTCTCATACTGATACCTGGACGAACGGCAATCTCTTTTCCGGGAATTTTTTTATCAGGTTTTTCCGGACCGGGGCCGGTTAAAACCAGCTCATTCTCATGCCTGCCCGGAACAAAACATTCGCTTCGCAACATCGCGAAAAGGTATGCCGGGGAACGGAGAGAACACCCAACCTCATCCCTGAGACATATAAATGGATGGTGGTGACCGGCAATGATCAGGTGACCGGCAAGCGACGGGTCGGGATACATGTGACCGTGAAGATATCCGGTTCCATCTATGACGATACCATTCCTGGGCAATATCTCATCAGGTAAAAGAAACCGTTCAATCCCGATATCGTGGTTTCCTGGTGCGACCATCAGCGCTCCGTGTTTCCTGAATGATGAGAGCAAGTCGGGAAGTTCACGATATTCCTGCCGTGATGTACCAGGGATGCCGTGCTTGACGTCCCCGAGCAGGAGAATGATATCGGGGCTTGTTTCCCTGATGCAGCGGAGAGCTTTTTCCTGCCTTTGCCGGCTCCTGCTCCGGAAATAAATACCATGCCGGGCCAGATCGGACTCAATGCCGAGATGCAGATCGGCGATGACCAGTATACGCCTTGTATTGTCGACGAGAAGAGCCGGACCCTGCTCAATAAATTCGAGGTTCATAATAGCTTTACAATCCCTGCGCCCGGCTGGTAACACTCGTCTTCCAGGACCAGCTGCCGGACGACGGCAAGGACCTGGTCATCGCGGATCCCTTTTTGCACGGCGAGCGTGGTCAGGTCTGTCAGTGCAATCCCTTTCGTTCCGCTTCCGGCTCGTATCAGTTCAAGGATCACCTCACGCGGATCGGGGGCCTTCATCTCACCACCCCGGACCTTTCCTGCCTTTACCAGGGCATTCCGGACCATGGTTTCCAGTTCATTGATCTGATCTGTATCGGAATGGTAATGCCGTATGGCCTGAAGGAGATACCCGGAGGCCGCGGTCTCTCCCCTGTTCGTGCCGTTGAGGACCGACTTCATCCGGCAAAGCCGTTCAAGGGTGATTTCCGCCGTCCTGATGATCCAGCTGTCGCGAAGCATCCGGTTGGCTGTCCTTATATCGACCGGCCTTATGGTGACTGCTGTTGCGCTTTTAGTCCTGAGGGGCTGAACCTCCCCGCTCACCGCAATAAACACAGGAGGTTCCATCGTGAGCAGTGCCTCGCGTATCACTGTATCCTGCCTGCCCGGTATCAGGAGGAACATACCGGTGGGGTCTGCCACCCATACCTCCAAAAAATCTCCAGCGAGTAAATTGATGCGGGTCAGGGCACCGATGAGAAAAATACCAGTGAAGGCCGCTCCACCAGGCGTGACGAGGACGGGTGACAGGTGATTTTTACCGGTTATCTGAAGTGTGGTTTTCGCAAGCTCCCCGGCAAAGACCCTTCCCAGTGCCTTCATGATGATATTCCCTTCGCATCTACCTGCGGGACGGTCCCACAGTCACCTGTCACCGGAATACCGGTTCGCGGATTCACTGCCACATCTCACCCATAAAAATTACATATTATCTTTCGTATCAGAACATATCCGTTATGCTGAAGGCATATATCAAACGCAACCGGGTAAATCAGGTCGTGTACCCGCCAGGCCAGGGTCAGGCGTCTCTGATATCCGGATATGGCGGCAGATATTTTACGGTTTCTATCTGAAACCCATAACGGGCTCTGTTTAATTCCATGGTTCCCATAAATAATACCCTATAGGATCTGACGGAGAAACATAATCGTGGGATATCAATCACGGACGAGCAGTCAGCCGACCGGGAACAAACCGGAGTATTTATAAACTCCAACAGTACCCTTAAATACTTTCCTCCACAATCTCAAAGCAATATGGTCATTATGCGTACGGAAGGCCGTTTGATTGTCTATATTACGATAGTCCTTGTCATTGGTATTCTTTCGCTGGCAATGGTTGTTGCAGGGGATACTACCGGGTCTATTACCTCCCAGGAGATCGGCTCTGGATCAGATCCCGGAGCAACTACCCTGATTGCCGCATCCCAGACATCAGGAGGTCAAGTTCCGGGAGAGGCACCCGTTCAGGTGTTCAGCAGAACGATCCCGGCAGGATTCATCAGGAATGACGGGCAGGCAGGAGACCCCGTCGTGTTCCAGATCATCTCTGACGGAGGTTCTGTTTTTTTCACAGGGCAGAAAGCAGTTTTTGCCCGATCAAATTCCGACAACAGCCAGGAATCGCTGTCACCCCTGTCGATTACATTCGTCGGTGCCGGTAAATCCGTTATCCCGGAAGGATCGGGTCCGGTGTCGGGGACGGTAAATTTTATCACCGGTCCGGAACAGGAGAACTGGCATACAGGTATTCCTTCCTATGGGGAGATACGGTACAAAGGATTGTATCAGGGAATTGATCTAACCTATAAAAGTTCCCAGGGTGCCCTGAAAAGTGAGTTTTTGATATCCCCGGGTGCCAGTCCTTCCCGCATCCAACTCCAGTACAGCGGCATGGACTCCCTTTCTGTGGCCCCTGACGGTACCCTGGTCATCACGACCCACGATGGTACCCTGCTTGAGCAGGCCCCTGAAGCCTACCAGGTGTTTGAAGGGGTCCGTATCCCGGTCGAAGTCCATTATAAAATTCTTCCGGGAAATAGTGTCGGGTTCTCGGTAGGTACCTATATGGAGCCTCTTCCGCTCGTGATCGATCCCGTAATGAAATATGGAATATATCTGTCGGGAATCGGCGTACAGGACGCAAATGCGGTGGCGAAGGACAACGAGGGCAACATCTATATCGCTGGCAGGAGCTACCCGGCCCTGTCCATGGACAGTCACGGTGCTGTTTTCCAGGCTGGCGGGACCCATGTAATCGTCGTTAAAATCAATGAAGATGGTTCTGCACCCCTCTATATTACGTATATCGGGGGGAACGGATCCGATAAAGGAGCGGGAATCGCCATCGACGATAACGGTGATGCCTATGTGACAGGTTCGACAGATTCGCCTGATTTCCCTCTGGTCAACCCCTTGCAGGGCACCCTGAAAGGGACCTCGAATGCATTCGTCGCAAAACTCGGGCCTTCCGGGGACGCGGTAATCTATTCGACGTACCTTGGCGGTACATCTGCCGATTATGGAAATGCTATTGCCATTGACGGGATGGGCAGCGCGTATATAACAGGGACTACCACATCTGCGGATTTTCCCGTGATCAGCCAGTTCCAGAGGACTGCGATATCGGGCGGCCAGTCTGCTTTTATTTCAAAACTCAGTGAAACCGGTGGTTCGCTTGAATACTCCGGTTTTCTGGGAGGGAATGCCCCGACCTCCGGAAATGGGATTGCCGTTGATACGTCGGGAAGCGCCTTTGTCACCGGGCAGACATTTGCATCTGATTTCCCGGTTGTAAATGGTTCCCAGGTAAGAGCAGGTGGAAACGGGGACGCATATTGCTCGAAAATCTCCCCGGATGGCGGATCGCTTGAATATTCCACCTATATCGGTGGAAAGAGTGAAGACCTGGGTGGAGCCATCGGCATCGACCCCTCGGGAAGTGCCTATGTCACGGGACGAACATGGTCGACTGATTTTCCTGTTAAAAATCCTGTTCAACAGACCCTTACCGGCGCATATGATGCGTTTGTAACCAAAATCAGCACCGATGGTTCGGCTCTCGTATATTCCACGTACCTTGGAGGTTCATCGATGGACGAAGGGAGAGGGATATCGGTGAATGGTGCGGGGAATGCGTATGTCACCGGATCCACGAGCTCCCTGAATTTCCCGGTCGTAAACCCTTACCAGCGCACATACGGAGGCGGGGAACTGGATGCATTTGTAGCGAAACTCGCCGCGGACGGGAGGACATTTGAATATTCGACATATCTCGGCGGCAGCGGGAGGGACCAGGGGAATGCGGTATCCGTCGATGAATTGGGAAACGCATATATTGCAGGGATAACCAGTTCAACAAACTTCCCGATGGTAAACCCCTTCCCAAGCCCGGCTGGAATTACCGGCGGATTCGCGGCCGACCTTAAGGATGAACAGGAGCCGATCAGACCGCCGGTTCCCGATTTTACGTCCAACACCACTATGGGCCTGATGCCCCTGACAGTGATGTTCATGGATCGTTCAACGGGAACTCCGGCCTCGTGGTACTGGGATTTCGGAGACGGATCGGTTTCACACGAGAAAAACCCGGTCCATACCTATAGTGTTCCGGGAATGTTCAGTGTAAGCCTTACCGCCGGTAATTCGGCAGGTAGCGCAACAATCACAAAACAAGACTATATCCGCGTTATCGGGAGCATTGGTGGCGACAAGGGATACTTCCTCGTTCATTCCAATGTCGACGGCGCCGCGGTCCTGTTCGACGAGACCCCTAAGGGAGTCATCACAAACGGAACCCTGAACGTGCAGGTCTATACCACGGGCACGCCATACAGGAGCTTCACCCTGTCAAAGGAGGGTTATATTACACTCACCCAGAATATTACCCATTATCCTGGTAAAGGCGAGACCGTTGACCTTTATGCGAACCTGACTCCGGTGGGCCAGCCCCCGGTTGCGGCCTTTAATGGCTCCCCGGTCAGCGGGGATGCCCCGCTCCCGGTTGTCTTCACCGATCTCTCGACAGGAAATCCCGATACATGGAACTGGTCGTTTGGTGACGGGAGTTACGACAATGTCCAGGAGCCTGAACATACCTACCGAAATCCGGGACTCTATAGCGTAACCCTCACCGTCTCGAATGCGAACGGAAACAGCTCGCGAACACGGTTTGATTATATCGAGGTAACTCCCGGATCGATTGGTGGCGACACCGGATTCTTCCTTGTCCATTCCAATGTCGACGGCGCCGCGGTCCTGTTCGACCAGACAGAGCAGGGAATCATCACAAATGGGACATTGCAGGTGCAGGTCTATACGACGGCAGCGCCGTTTAAGACATTTACCGTATCGAAAGAGGGATACCATTCACTCACTCAGAATATCACGCAATACCCGGGTAAAGACGAGACCGTAGACCTGTATGCCAATCTCACACCAGTTGAAAAGCCCGAAGCCGCGTTCTCTGCAAATATAACGACGGGTACTGCTCCTCTCGAGGTACAGTTCCTTGATGAATCGACGGGAGCTCCCGGTACCTGGCAATGGAATTTCGGTGATGATTCTCCGAATTCAACTGATATTGACCCTGTCCATACGTACAGCTGGCCAGGAAATTACACGGTAATTCTCACGGTAAGCAGTGCATCAGGGAGCAGCACTCTGGTAAAAGATGGATTCATTACCGTAGAGCCGCTCCGGGAAACAGGATTCTTCCTCATGCATGCAAACCAGACAGGTTACCAGGCAGGACCGCTCGAAGGTGCATCGGTATACCTGGACCAGGACCTGAAAGGAATGACAGGTGCCGACGGGACACTTCTCATTGAAGTATCTCTTACCGGAGATCGCTATACGTCCTTTACCGTCCGGAAGTATGGATACTACCAGATTACCGGGATATTACCGGTGTACCCGGGGCCGGGCGATACTGTTGACCTCTATGCCAACCTGACGTCGCCAAAAGAGCCAATAATTGCGGATTTCGAAGGGGAACCGGCAACAGGCATCGCTCCCCTTAATGTCAGTTTCACCGATCGGTCTATCGGCGGCCCGGATGCCTGGTACTGGAATTTTGGGGACGGTAATGTATCTACCGAAGAAAACCCGGTCCATCTCTACGGCATTCCCGGCTATTACGATGTCACGCTCACCGCACGAAACAGTCAGACCCAGCTGAACAACACCATGCTGAAGCCTTCGTACATCCATGCAACATCAGGCCCGGTTTACCCCCCCACTGCAGGGTTTACCGTTAACGCAACATCCGGCCCTGTTCCCCTCTCTATCCAGTTCGTGGACGTCTCCAGCGGTGACCCGTCATCATGGCAGTGGAATTTTGGTGACGGTTCAGAAAACTCAACTGAAGAACATCCGGTTCATGTATTCGATGTAAAAGGTCTGTATTCGGTTACCCTGACGGCCGCAAACAGTCTCGGAAGCGATACTATCGTCGTCCCAGACCTCATAGACGCCACCGGGTCAGGACCTTTTGTCCCTGTCGCAGATTTCGGCTCCAATGTTACCACGGGTCCAATCCCCCTCGTCGTACAATTTGAAGACCGTACATCGGGATTACCGCTATCCTGGAACTGGTCATTCGGTGATGGAAATTATTCAGGTGAACAGAACCCCGTTCATGAGTACACCTCGGCCGGGAGTTACAATGTGTCTCTTTTCGCTGCAAATGAATTAGGCAATGACACAAAGACGCAGACCGGATATATCAACGCATTCGAGCCGCAGACATTCTTTATTGATGCGTCAGCAGGGGCTGACGGGACCATCACGCCTTTTGGCCGGATACCCGTGAGGGCAGGGACAGACCAGGTATTCGCTATCGTCCCCGACGCAAATTTCACTGTCCTCGATGTAATAGTGGATGGTGTGTCGAAAGGACCTCGTACTACGTACACGTTCCAGAGCGTATCGGACAATCACACGATTTCCGCGTCGTTCATCGGAGGCGGAGGTATCGTCCACACGATAACCGCGACCGCAGGACCGGACGGTTCAATTATTCCCCATGGAAATGTCCAGGTACCTGACGGGCAGAATATCACATTCTCCATCAATCCTGACAACGGGTTCCAGATTGATGACGTCCTTGTCGACACCCAGTCGGCCGGTCAACCGGGCACCTATACTTTCAGCAATGTAACGGAAGATCACAGCATCAGTGCGACATTCAGCAATGCCGTGTATGTAATCAATGCCACCGCCGGGGATAATGGAACGATCATCCCCAACGGGACGATGATGTTCTCCTTCGGTGACAACCAGACCTATACCCTGGCTCCTGCCACCGGTTTCCGCGTCCAGGATGTTGTAGTGGACGGACAGTCGGTCGGGACACCCTTGACATACGCGTTTACCGCTATCAGCAGAAATCACACGATCTCTGCGACATTCACCGAAGACGTTTACTATATTACGACATCGGTTTCCGGTCCCGGGACGATCACCCCGGGAGGAACGGTAACCGCGACCCCGGGGACAGACCAATATTTTGCTATAACGCCGACGTCCGGGTATTCGATCCTCAGTGTGTTTGTTGACGATGATTACAAAGGGATCGCCTCGTCCTGGACATTCAGTAATATCTCGGCAAACCACAAGATCTATGCCGTATTCGGCCTTGCCGGCAGTGGTGGCGGTGGCGGAGGAGGCGGCGGTTCCTACAGTGCCCCCGAATCCCCGACTCCGACCGTGACGCCCACGACGACTATACCGGTGCTGGGCACGGCTTCCGGGACGGGTAACGAACAGGCGGTGAGCAGTATTACCCCACAGGTAACGCCGACAACGGAGGTCACAACGGGACTACCCGCCACAACGATTCCCGGGACTTCGAAACCATTCGCAGCAACCCCGGTTCCGACCGGTCCGACTCCCATCTGGGCTCAAATCCCCATGAAATACGTTTTACCGGTTGTTATAGTAATTATCGTCATAGCAATTGCAGCCGCCGGGTACTATCTGTATTATCGCAGGCAGAAGTCCGAGCAGTTCTTTGAACGTTAGAACGGTTCTTTTTTTAATTTTTGGGGATAGGTAAAGTCCACCCTAACCTGTAGTTAATTCAATTATTTGGATTCAAACAGACCTAATTGGAGGAGATTTTACTTCTCGTTACTCTCATTTTTGTTAGGACGCCTATTCAATAGGTTCGCGGTTAAATCTTAAAATCACGTGTAATTGGATTCAGTTCTATCCCGACCGTGGTTGCCACAGCGGCGGGGCAGAGCCCGGGGAGCGTCATTGAGTATCGATAGAGTAAGGAATATATTAGGGGTCGATGTTACACAACCACCTAATTTTTTGATTCCTGAACCTGTGTCAGCCTGCCCCGATTATTCCGGATACGGTTCCGTGAGCAGTCCCGGAATATACTAAAACGAGAAGGTTATCAGGTTTTACAACATCTTTAGTGATAAAACCGGGGAGATGACGGGATGGATGATTCGAATACGATATGGATTGAAAAATACAGGCCGGTGAAACTCGCCGAAATCGTAGGACAGGACGAAATAATTGAACGCTTGTCGTCGTACGTAAAGACCGGAAGCCTCCCTCACCTCCTGTTCACAGGTAATGCCGGGGTCGGTAAAACGACTGCTGCGGTGGCACTGGCGCGGGAATTTTTCGGGGATTCCTGGCACATGAACTTCCGTGAGCTCAATGCCTCCGATGAGCGGGGGATTGAGGTGGTGAGGAACCAGATCAAGCAATTTGCAAGGACTTCGCCGCTTGGCGGTGCGAGCTTCAAGATACTCTTCCTTGACGAAGCCGATGCCCTGACCCCCGATGCTCAGGCGGCCCTCAGGAGGACCATGGAAAGTTATGCCATGACCTGCCGCTTCATCCTTTCCTGTAACTATTCATCGAAGATCATCGATCCTATCCAGAGCAGGTGTGCAATTTACCGGTTCCGGCCGCTTGGCAGGGACGCAGTGGAAGAAGAGATCAGGAGGATTGCAAAGCGTGAAGGGATATCTGTTTCGGAAGATGCGATTGATGCAATTGTCTATGTCTCGCAGGGAGATATGCGTAAAGCTATCAATGCCCTCCAGGGGGCGGCAATCATCAACCCTTTAATTACCGGGCAGATGGTATATGCGATCACCGCGACAGCCCGCCCGGATGAAATAAACGAGTTGCTCGACCTTTCGCTTTCCGGGGATTTTGAAGGTGCCGAAACAACTCTGGCCCGGCTTCTTCATGACCGTGGGATTGCACCGAACGAGCTCCTGAACCAGTGTTACCGGGCGCTCCTGCGCCGGGATATCAGCCCTGAGATCAGGGTGGCACTGATCGATCATATCGGCGAGACTGATTTCCGCCTCTCGGAAGGTGCTGACAGCGATATTCAGATGGAAGCGCTTATCGCACGGTTTGTGATGACCGCAACAGGAACCAGGTTCTCATGGACAGTGAAATGACCGAAATGGACGAGGTTGAGGCAGAGATCACGAGCAGGGATGCCGAGTGGTCGAGGTTCCTGAAAACAAGGTATAAAAAACAACTGTCTGAGCTCACCAGGGAATACCCCTATAAAAGATCTCTATTGATCGATTACCGTGAAGTAGAAGTTTTCGGTAAAACAGGTATCAGGCTTGCAGACCAGTTGCTTGAGAACCCCGGGAAAGTACTTGATGATATACGGGATGCCGTCAGGAACCACCAGCTGATCAAAACCAAGAGCGGACAGCCTGCCGAACACATCAATATCAGGTTCGTCAACCTGCCGAAAAAAACCGGGATCCGTCACATACGAAGCGATGATATCAATAAATTTGTCACGGTCGAGGGGATTCTTCGGAAAACAACTGAAGTGCGTCCGCGGATTGTCAATGCCGTTTTCAGGTGTCCGGGAGGTCATATCACAGAAAAGAGACAGGGTTACGGGCAGTTTATCGAGCCTGACGGTTGTTCCACGGACGGATGCACCTTCAAAAAGCTTGAGCTGATACCAAAGCGGTCACGATTTGTCGATTCCCAGAAAATCAGGATCCAGGAACAACCCGAGGGGCTCAGGGGGGGGGAACAACCCCAGACACTTGATGTCGACGTCACTGACGATCTCACCGGACTTGTCGCACCGGGAGACAGGGTCGTGATGAATGGCATCCTCAGGTCGATGCAACGGGTCACCCATGGAAATAAAAGCACAATTTTTGACATTTATCTCGAATGCAACTCGGTCGAGGTTGCCGAGAAGGAATTCGAAGAGGTCGAGATAGACGAGAAGTCGGAGGAGGAGATCATCACGATGAGCCGGGACCCCCAGGTGTACCGGAAGATCATCCGTTCTATCGCCCCGACAATTTTTGGCAACGAGGACGTCAAGGAGGCTATAGCCCTCCAGTTATTCGGTGGGATCATGAAAGAGATGCCTGACGGAAGTCACCTCCGGGGAGATATCCATGTCCTCCTGATAGGAGACCCCGGGATCGCCAAGAGTCAGCTCCTCCGCTATGTCATCAAGCTCTCACCGCGGGGGATCTATACCAGCGGGCAGTCTTCAACTTCCGCCGGGCTCACTGCTACCGCAGTAAAAGATGAATTCGGGGACGGCCGGTGGACTCTTGAAGCCGGAGCCCTGGTACTTGCCGATATGGGGGTGGCTGCCGTCGATGAGATGGATAAGATGCAGAAAGAAGACCGGAGCGCTTTGCATGAAGCGATGGAGCAGCAGTCGATCAGCGTGGCAAAGGCAGGTATTACTGCGACCCTCAAGTCAAGATGCGCACTCCTCGGTGCGGCCAACCCACGGTACGGGAGGTTCGATGATTTCGCCCCGATATCAGACCAGATCAATATGCCCGCTTCGCTTCTCTCCAGGTTCGACCTCATCTTCGTTATGACCGACAAGCCCGACAAAACGAAAGACAACGCCATTGCCGATCATATCCTTAAGGCACATGGCATAGGGGAGCTGATCGAGCAGCACAGGAAGAGCCCGATTGACGGGGTCAACGACGAATATATCGCTGAGCAGCTCAAGCCGGTCACACCCGAAATCGAGCCAGCGCTTTTCAGGAAGTACGTGGCATATGCCAAGCGAACATGCTTCCCAATCCTTTCCCAGGAGGCTAAAAACACCCTGATCGCCTATTATATGAACTTAAGGGATATCGCCGATGCAAGTAAGCCCGTTCCTGTCACGGCCCGGCAGCTCGAGGCGCTGGTCAGGCTTGCAGAAGCCAGTGCACGGATCAGGCTGTCGCGGAAGATTGAAAAGGCAGATGCCGAGCGGGTCGTCCATATCGTTGATACCTGTCTCCGTCAGGTTGCCTACGACGCGAAGACGGGAAGTTTCGATATCGACAAGATGATGACAGGATTTTCGAAAGTGAAACGAGACCTGATAAGGATGATCAAGGAGACGATCAAAGGGCTCGCCGACGAGACGGGAAGGGCTCCAAAGGAACAGGTCATCGAAGTCCTTACCCAGAAAGGGATCTCCCGGGAAGAGGCCCAGAAGCAGATCGAGATGTTTCTGCGGCAGGGCGAGGCGATGGAGCCAAAATCCGGTTTTATCAAGCTGATATGATCGCGAGGTTACAGGACGGAGGAGTTGAATGGAATGAAATTTGGCGCAAGCGATCGTGAACTCGCAGTCTTTGAGGCTGCAATAAAACTGGGAGCTCTCTACCACCAGTGGGTCGGAACTCCCGTTTCTGTCGATTCTGCCGGAACGCTGGAGAAGGCAATTGAGAAGAGCATAATACTCCAGCCATTTGTCGAACAGATAACGGTGCAGCTCGACCGCTCCCGTATGACACCGAATCCCTTCGGGTACAGTGAAATCAGCGGATTGATGTTCGATGTCGAGATAATAACACGGGTGGGGTTCGCATACTGCAGGGCAGTGCTAAGACCATATGGGACTTACCCCCTGATGGAGATTACCGAGATCAATGAAATACGAACGTGTACCCCTGACTGACGATCATATCCACATCGACCCGAGGAACGGGCGCGGTATCGAAGCTGCGAAGGACTTTCTCCGTGCCGGAGGCACCCATATGTTTCTTGTTTCGAAGCCCTCTTCAAGTCTCGGCATTGACCCGAAACAGGGAAACGATTATCGTGCCGTGTTTGACGAAACCCTCAGGGTTGCCGGATCGATCCGCGAAACAGGACTTGTTGTATTTCCGGTGCTGGGCGTTCACCCGGCAGAAATTTCCAGGCTGGCGGAACATTGCTCTCTTGAGGAGGCTTCCCTTATTATGAAGGGGGGCCTTGAAGCCGCGGCCCAATACGTGGAGGATGGGGTCGCCGTTGCGTTAAAGAGTGGCAGACCTCACTATGAGACTACCGGGGAAATCATGGCAGTCTCAAACAGCATCCTGCTGCATGCATTTACCCTTGCGGCCGAACTGGGCTGCGCGGTGCAGGTCCATGCAGAGAGCGGCCCGTGCAGTGACATGATCGATATGGCGCATTCTGCTGGACTCGACCCGGGACGTGTCGTCAAACATTACGCAACGCCCGATACCCCTCTGGTCCCTTCGCTCCTCGCCACGCATGAGGCGATCCCTTTACTTTGCCGGGAAGGCAGGCGACTGACCATGGAAAGTGATTACATGGACGAAAACCGCAGCCCCGGGGCGGTCATCGGGCCCAAATCTGTGCCCAGGTTTACACGACGACTCCTCGAGGAAGACCTGATCTCGGCTGATGATATGTACCGGATCCACACGGATACACCTTCAAAAGTGTATGGGGTCGAAATCTCTCTCTGATCTGCCGGAGATCATATTTTTATTAACTGACCGATCCATAGCTGATCAAATGTATTTAAAAATTCATCGCACACCTGACGGCTCGTCGGTGGTAGCCGTATGCGACCGGGAACTCCTTAACCGGAGGATCAGGCATGGTGACATCGAGATCCATGTCAGTGAAACGTTCTATGGTACCACCCCCGCCGGTGAAGACGAGGTATCGAAGGCGATCCGGGATGCCGACAATATCAATATCATAGGTAAAAGGGCGGTTGCCGTTGCGGCGGGACTTGGACTGATCGAATCCTCCGGGTGCCTCCTGATCGACGGTATCCCCCATGCGCAGATTTTCAGGGTATGATTTATTGCATTCTGTCCCTCCATATCATAACCAGGTATGAAAAGGAACGACCGATAGGTACAATTCGGGAAATGGTATGAGGATCCAGGAACGGATTTGCCCACAGTGCGGAGGGCCGGCCGACGGCGAAGGACTTTGCAGCAGCTGCCGGGTTTCCCAGACCCGGTGGGTAACCTTCGATACGAGAGTTACCAGCACCTACTGCCCTTCATGCAATGCACAAAAAACGGTCAGCACCTGGACGGACAGCGAACGGTCCAGAGAGGAGATCGGTCCTGAACTGGTGAGAACTGCTGTTCATCTTCATCCGGATGTGAAATTTCCAAAAATTGATATAATAATCAGAGACAGGACAGAAAACAGGTCATATGCGGATGTCGATGTCAGCGCCGTTCTCTACGGTATGCCGGTGAAAGATCACGCCGTTATTGAGATAATCTGGCAGAGAGAACAATGCAACCGCTGTAACCGGATAAGTGGGAGCTATTACGAAGGAATCGTCCAGGTGAGGGCACAGGGCCGGAAAATTTTTCCCGGGGAAGTCCTGGCCGCCCGGGAGATTGCCTGTGAAATTGAGGACCAGATGCAGGCCGGCGGCGACAGGTTATCGTATATCTCTGAAATGGAAGATACGAGAGAGGGACTCGATATTACCATCGGGTCACAACAGATCGGGCTCGCAATATCCCAGGCTCTGACCCAGCGTCTCGGTGGTAGATATTCAACACACCCGAAGCTTGTCGGGGAAAAGGCAGGAAAGAAGCTGTTCAGGGTGACATATTCCGTACGCCTTCCACGATATATCAGGGGAGATATCCTGCGGATTGGTAAAAAATATGGTCAGGTAATCCAGGTGGACGGACATTCAATAAAATATGGCGACCTCACGAACGGTTCCGTTCGGAATGTACGGGAAGATGAGGTGGATGAGGTAATCGGGAACGTAAAGGATGCAACGGATGCGCTCATCGCATACGTGGATGGCGACATCATCGGGCTTGTCGACCCCGCTTCCGGTTCTTCCTGCGAGTGTTCAAGGGGCCCCTGGCGTACCAGAGGTCCGGGCGATCACATCCGGGTAATAAAAGACCGGAATACCTTAATTCCGGTGTGGTAACAATGGTTTTCCGGGTACGGCGGGTGCCGGCAGCGGACCTGAAAGCCAGTCTTCAGAGCGACTGGGTAGATGCGACAAGGAAGCCCTTTGTGAATGGAGATTCCGCATTCGTTCCGGAAAAAGAGAATTATTCTTCTGGGGGTGTCCTGCCCCCCAGAAAACCGTACCAGGGCAGGGGCTACCATATGATCGGTCACATCGCTGTGGTCAGAGGAAGAAAACCATCTGCGGAGGAGCTCGGGGAGCTTGTTTCCTGGCAGAAACCCAGGGGGGTGTTATGGATAAAATCCTTAAACGGGGATGAAAGAGTCCCGGATACAGAACTCCTCTACGGGACGGCCGGTGATGTAATCCACCGGGAACAGGGATTCATGTACCTTCTCGACCCGTCAAAAGTGATGTTTTCACAGGGCAACCGTCTCGAAAAGGTCAGGATGGCAACATCGGTCAGGCCGGGGGAAACGGTCGCAGATATGTTTGCGGGAATCGGTTACTTCAGCATTCCCATGGCTTGTGCTGGTGCTTTCGTCCACGCCATGGAGATTAACCCGGTTGCGTACTATTACCTGGTGGCAAATTCCGGCCTTAACCATGTGGAAACCCGGCTCAATCCCGAATGTGGAGACTGCCGGTCCCTCCTCAAAGGAGAATATGACCGGATCGTGCTCGGCCATTTCAATTCACTGGCTGTGTTGCCTGATGCCCTGGTGCATGTTCATACAGGAAGTGAACTTCATATCCATTCTTCAGGAAAGGTTCCGCCTGATATCAGTGATATGGTTCACGCTGCAGGCTATATGCCGGTAATCAATGTAAGGGTGGTAAAGAAAACAGGACCGGGATACTGGCATTTTGTGCAGGACGTGGTACTCCGGTGACAGGCAACGGGCATTTACAGGGAAAAACGATTGTCCTAGGGGTAACCGGGAGTATCGCGGCAGTCGAGACGGTAAAGCTTTGCCATGAACTGCGCCGCCAGGGGGCAGCAGTCCAGACGGTAATGAGCGAGGCAGCATGTGGCATTATAAATCCGGAAGCCCTGACATATGCAACAGGAAGGCCGGTAATCACGGCCTGCACGGGGCTCGTGGAACACGTCGGTTATTGCGGCGAAGGAGGACAGGGCGATCTTCTCCTCATCGCTCCGTGCACCGCAAATACCCTGGGCAAAATAGCCGCTGGAATAGACGATACGGTGGTTACGACCTTTGCTACCACTGCGATCGGCCGGGGGATGCCTGTGATCATTGCTCCCGCAATGCACGAATCCATGTATCGCCATCCGGCAGTGAAAAATAACATCCTGAAACTCGAATCGTGGGGAATTACTGTTATCCCACCCAGGATTGAAGAGCAACGCGCAAAAATTGCTGGAATTGATGAAATTCTTCATTACACGATGAGGGGTGCGGGCGGCTGGGCGCTAAAGGGAAAATGTGTCCTGGTAACCAGCGGGGCATGTCGTGAACCCCTGGACGACGTGCGCATTCTTACCACGCGTGCAACCGGGATGATGGGCAGGGCAGTAGCACTCGAGGCATTCCGGCTCGGTGCCGATGTCACTGTCGTCCATCAGGACACCTTCCCATGCATCCGGAACATTGCTGCCTCATCGGCGGAGGAGATGACCGCAGCAGTTCTCGATTTTTGCAGGAAAAACCGGGTTGATTTCTATATCAGCGCTGCCGCAATCTCCGACTTTTCGCCTGACCGGGTCCCGGGAAAAATCCCGAGTGGGAAGGAGATACCGTTACTGTTGAGGCCCCTCCCGAAACTTCTGCCTGCCGTTGCCGCCACGTGCAGGGAACGTCCGGTGATCGTGGCATTTAAAATGGGTTTTGATGAAGAAAAAAAGGCCGGGCAGATGATCAGCAGGGGAGTTGCCATGGTAATTGTCAACACACCTGAAGCAATGGGATCGAATAAAGGGAAGTTCGTCATTATTACCAGGGATCGGCGTGAAGAGCTGGTTTCATCAAAGGAGAATCTCGCAGGAGAACTATGGAAAAAACTGCTGTAGTATTCTGTCCGGGGCATATTTCAGGCTATTTCTACCCGATAAAGGGACCTGACCTGGGGACCACGGGCAGCATCGGGGCCGGCCTTGTAATCAGTGAAGGCGTGACATCGTCAGTAACACCAGCTGAACGTTCCTGTACGGATATCATAAGGCTGTCGTTCCAGGGTGAGATCATCGAACGGATACGGGGATCTCCGCCCATTGAATATGCAATGGATCGTCTCGACGTTGCTGCAAAGGTCGAAACAAGGTGTCGGCTCCCGCTGAGCGCCGGGTTCGGTCTCTCTGCGGCGGCCCTTATATCTACAATAACCGCTTTGAACCAGTCTTTTTCATTGGGGATGACCCCTTTGGAATGTTGCGAACTGGCCCACGAGACAGAAGTAACCGGAATGACGGGACTTGGTGATGTTGCAGCCTGCCAGGGGGGGGGAATCGACTGCAGGAAGGGTGCAGGAATTTTTAGCGAAATAACGAGACTGCCACCTCCGCCACTGCCGGTATATGCGGTTACATTCGGCCCGCTTCCGTCACCGGGGATTCTCGGTTCCAGGACCGCCATGGACAGGGTAATAAGGGCATTCCCCGCCGGGTGCCCCACATCCGTCGAAGAATTTTTTAATCTCTCCCGAAAATTTGCAGAACGAAGCGGACTTATTACTCCTGAAGTCCGGAAAGCACTTGCCCTGTGCGACAGAGAGGGCATCGCAGCCAGTATGACCATGATCGGCAACGGGATATTCGCCTATGGCGCCAAGGCAAAAAATGTATTGTCGGGTTTCGAAGAGTTATTTGAATTACAGGTCGTTCCCGCTTCCGGCCGATGGAGCGACCGGTTCTGATATAGGGAGATCGATATGAAATATTTACCCTGCCAGGCCCTGAAGTGCGGTACAGGAACATAAACAATGACCATTCCCGAAGACCACCCCCGCTACCGCTCACTCCTGATACGGGAACGACTTGCCCGGCTCGCGGGTGAAGGTATCGTGTCACTTGAAGGGCTGACTGCTCATGGCCGGGGAGAGGCATTTGATTATCTGATCGGAGAGAAGACAACGGCAAGCGCATTGCTCGCAGAAAAAACGGCAGCGGCCCTCCTGGTCACTGCCTGCCACCCCGTGATTTCAGTGAACGGGAACACTGCGGCACTTGCGGCAGTCGAGATCGCAGCTCTCCAGCGGACTTCGCACGCGATCGTCGAGGTTAATCTCTTCCACCGGACAGACGAACGAGTGGAACGGATTACACGATTTCTCCAGGCGGAAGGTGTGGATGTCCTCAGGGGGACACCCGAGAGGATCCTGCCGCTCTCCCATGACAGGGGACTCAGTTACCGGGAAGGAACGGGAAAGGCCGATGTTGTTCTCGTTCCTCTGGAGGACGGTGACCGGTGTGAAGCACTGGTGAACATGGGAAAAAAGGTTATCGCAATCGATTTGAACCCGCTTTCCCGGACTGCCCGGATGGCAACGCTCACGGTTGTCGACGAACTTACCCGCGCCCTGCCGAATATTACATCATTCTGCGACACCCTGTCCACCCTGGAAGCGGAGGATACTGCACGGTCTTTTGATAATTCTTATTTCATCAGGGAGGCAATGCTTGAGATCGACAGGAGGATGGAAGCGTGCTCTGGATAGAAAAATACCGGCCCGTGCTGTTTGATGAAATAATCGGGCAGGAGAATGTCATCGGCCATTTAAAATCATTTTCCTGCAGTAAGGTCCTCCCCCACCTCCTTTTAAGCGGCCCCCATGGGACGGGGAAGAGCGTTGCAGTTGAATGTATCGCCAGGCTGATCTACGGAGATCAATACAGGGAAAACTGCACGGTCCTCAATGCATCAGATCTCTTCATGCTTGGCAAGCGGTATCTCGAGGATGATGAACGCTTCATCCACCTGTACCGGAAGGACCAGTCCCTGATTTCAAATTTTAAAAATATCGTGCGATGGTCCGCATCTCTCCAGCCCTTCGGAACATCGTTTCGGATGATGGTAATAGATGATGCATCGGCACTGACCCGGGAGGCACAGTCATCACTGCGGAGGACGATGGAGCGCTATAGCCGGACCTGCAGGTTTGTCTTCTGTACCACGCAGTCGTCAGCACTCATCCCGGCAATCTCGTCCAGGTGCCTGCCCTTTTTCTTTGGCCCGATCAGGGCGGATGTCGCAGCATCCCATCTAAGATCTATCCTTGCCCGGGAAAATCCGGAACGCTGCTGCAGCGATGATGAGATCGACCTGATCGTCCAGGAATCGGGAGGCGATTTCAGGAGGGCTCTTATGCTGCTCCAGGTCGCATCGGAATCAGGTGAAAAGTTTGACCTGTCGCGGTTTCGTGAAAGTGAGACAGAGATGGTGGCACAGGCAGTCTGCTCGGCCATCATCGACAGGGACGGTCAGGCAGCGAACAGACGTATCGAATCGCTCGTCATCGAGTACGGTCTTTCTGCGAACGAGGTGCTCAGGGAGCTCCGTAAAGTAATGAGACGTGAATATAACGACCCGAGAATTGCAGAAGAAATCGCCAGGACAGATTATCTGATAGGTCACGGTAATAACGAATTCATACAACTCAATGCCCTCGCAGCCCGGCTTATCGATGAGGTATTCTGACGTGACACCCGTTTCCGGCAAAGTTCAGCTCCATTACGACGAAATAGCAGGGGTCTACGATAAGCGCTACGACGAAAACAGGGGGAGGTTCTACTATACCCACATAACCCGTCATATAATGGAGGGATTCGTCAACGAAGGGCGCCTGCTCGACCTCGGGTGCGGGACCGGTCTTTTCTTACAACGGTACCTCGAGCATGGGGGGAGCGGCACAGGTCTGGATATCAGCAGGGGTATGCTCGAAAAGGCATCCTGCCGGTGTCCATCAAGCAGGTTCATCATCGGAACCGCCGAAGCGCTGCCGTTCCGGGACCGTTCGTTCGATGCGGTATCGAGTATCCTCTCGTTTTCCTATTTCAAAGAGCCCGAGGAGACGCTATCCGAGGTGTACCGTGTGCTTGCTCCGGGTGGCTCAATCGGGGTTTGCACACTCGGCAGGAATATATTTACCCGCGGGCTTCCTGCAATTTACCAGATCAGCGAAGTAATGAATATTAAAAAAGCGTGTCATGGTGCATTCGGGGAACGATATTACTCTGTGGGGGAAATGGAGACGATGCTCAGCGATGCCGGATTTACCGATGTTGCCGTACGACGGTGTTCATTTGCACATTACGACCTCGCCGACCCGATTTTTGGGCTTGCTCAAAAGATCGAACCATTTGTCGAGCAAAAAATTCCTTACCTTGCATATAATATCTGTGCAAAAGGAAAGAAACCGGTGCAGTCGTAAGGATCGGTTGGATAAACATATACGATTAATTATCGGAATTGGTAATCGCTTCTTCACACCAGAATCCTCCCCTGTTCCCGTCATTAATGGATCATTTTTTTTTATTCAGTGATAATGAATTCATACCATGGATGTGCTCGATCAGGTAAAAGTAGAAAAAATTAAACAGACCTTAAAGTGGCATCCCCGGGGACTGACAATATCGGACCTTTCTTCCAAAATAAAGATAAACAGGAACCTGGTGGCTAAATATCTCGATATGCTGCTCATTTCCGGACAGGTAGAAGTAAAAGTCTATGGAAATGCCAGGGTTTTTATGCTGTCAGAGAGCATCCCGATGTCTGCGATGCTCGAGTTTTCTTCCGACATGGTCATCGCGCTCGATGGCGAACAAAGGATCCTGAAGGTAAACGAACAACTGCTCAACCTGTTTGGCGAGACGAGGGAGAACCTGCTTGGTAAAACTCCGAGGGAAACAGGCAACCCATTGCTCTCCGCGATTGCAATTCATGATATTTCAGGAGAGAAACATGCTTTTGAAAAACAGGGCAGCGATCTGAGTGTCTGTATCGGGGATACACTCTGGTACTTCAGGGTCAAGCAGGTGCCTACAATTTTTGAGGACGGTTCGAAGGGGATTACCCTCATTATCGAGGATATCAGCCACCAGATGAAGTATCAGGAACAGCTCAAGATCAATGAGGCGCGTTACCGGGCCATTGTAGAAGACCAGACGGAGTTTATCACCCGGTTCCTCCCTGATGAAACACTTACATTTGTAAATGATTCTTATGCCCGTTACCTTACCATGAAACCGGAGGACCTTGTCGGTACTTACCATATCCCGGGTATTCTCGCCAAAGATAAAGAGATCGTCAGGAGCATTCTTTCGGTCCTGAATACGACCAACCCAACCGCTTCATTCGAATGCCGGGTTACGTGCCCAGGGGGAGAGATAAGGTGGCTTCAATGGAAGGTCAGGGTTATTACGGGAGAGAACGGGAGTGTCAAGGAATACCAGGGAGTCGGTAACGACATCACCGAAAGGATGGCAACGACTGCCAAAATAAAAAAATATATTGCTGACATGGAGTATCTGAACCGGACAGCCATGTCATTTATGGATATGGATGCCGAAGCAGATATCTATCGTTTCATCGCAAGCCAAGTCCATTTACTCTCCCCGGACGTTATTGTTGCAGTCACTTCGATGGATGAAGCAGCAGGCACGGTCACCTTCCGCTGCATAGAAGGCCTGGACGAGGAAATTCACCGTACCATACTCGAGATGGGGGTTAAAACTATCGGAAAATCCTTCCCACTCGAAAACGATCCCTCGGTTAAAGCCATCCTTTCTGAAAAATCGATTACTGAAGGACCCGGACTTTATTATTTATTTTTCAAGATTTTTCCGTCTGACCTCTGTTCACGTATAGAAGAGATGATCGGTTTTGGTAAGAGTTATGCGAGAGGGTTTGTCTATGAGGGAGTTGTCTTTGGAAGTGTGGTCCTGATCGTGAAAAAAGGACAAGAGCTTAAAAACGAGGAGATAATCGATGCATTCCTCAATCAGGCTTCAATTGCCCTGCTCAACCGGCATACTCGGGATGCTCTTGCTGAAAGCGAGAAAAAATACCGCACCGTAATCGACAATATCCAAGACGTGTTCTACCGGTCGGACCTGAACGGGAACCTAATCATGGCAAGCCCCAGCTGGGCAACAATTCTCGGGTACGACACAATTGCGGAATGCATGGGCTGCAGCATTGCCAATAAATTTTACATGGAGCCATGCAGGAGAGAAGAATTCCTCGACGCCGTAAACAAGGACGGGTTCGTCAGGGATTACGGGGTCGTTCTCAAAAAGAAAGACGGTTCACCCTTATTTGTGTCCACCAACAGTCACCTGTACTATGATGAGTCGGGATCACCTGCAGGTGTTGAGGGGGTATTCCGTGATGTGACCGAGCAGCGTGCGGCACAGACTCGGATCAGTGAATATATCGAAAGAATTGAATTTTTTTCCCGAAGACTGCAGGAGTATATGAGCCTCCCCCACGATGCAGATATTTTTGAAAAAATTGCGACCGATCTCAGGAGAATCCTGCCGGAAGCAGGTATTGCGGTGCGTTCATTTGACCCGTCGCAACGCGAAGCGACCATACGGTGCTGGCTGTTCGGGAAAGATGGAATGGAGGAATTCGTACGTCTTTCCGACCAGGAATTGTTGAACCTCGCCGTTCCTGTTAATGGGGACGCTCTTATGGAACTGAACAAGGGCAGGCTCATACCCTTATCAGGGACGCTGCAGGAGTTTCTTAAGGGAGTTGTGCCGGAAGATTCCGGCAGGAAACCCGATGATCGACGCAATTCCGGCAATGTTTACGGGGTCGGGTTCGCCCGTGAGGGCGTCGTCCTGGGCGACGCAATAATCTTTCTTCCCCGCGAATCGAAAATCCCTGATGCGGACCTTTTAGAAACGTATGCAAGACTTGCCGCAATTGCACTCCAGAGATATTCTGCAGAAACGGATCTGAAGGAAAACAGAGAAATTTTTTCCAGTATTGCGGAAAATTCCCCTTTCCCGATCGCGATCATCGACCAGTCAGGAAAATACCACTATATAAACCGCAGTTTCAGGACTGTCTTCGGATATGACCTTGAGGATTTCAACAACGGCTCGCAATGGTTCAGGCTCGCATACCCCGATCCTGAGTACCGCAGGTATGTCATCAGTACCTGGATTTCCGATCTGCAGGGAGCTGGCCCGGGTGAAGTCCGCCCGAGGACTTTTTGCGTCCGGTGCAAAGACGGTACCCCAAAAGATATTATTTTCAGGCCAGTGACGCTCTCGGATGGAAAGCAGTGTATTGTCTACGAGGATGTGACAAACCGCAATAAAGCGGAAAAAGATCAACAGCTGCTCTCTTCGATAATTGAATCCACCGATGATGCGATAATCGGAAAGAAAACTGACGGGACGATCATCCAATGGAACCGGGCTGCCGAAAGTCTTTACGGGTACCGGGCTGAAGAGGTAATCGGCAGACATGTGTCCATTATAGTCCCCCCCGAGGGGGCGGATGAACTTCGCGCAATGCTTGAATGGATCCGGACCGGAAAAAGCATATCCAATTTTCAGACAAGGCGTCTCAGGAAGGATGGCACCCGGATAGATGTGGCCGTCACCATCTCCCCTATCAGGGATTTCTCCGGGAATGTTGTCGGGGCATCAACTATTGCGAGAGATATCACCTCCCGGATTGCGGAGGAGCGCCTGAAGGACGAGGAAGAAAAATACCGGAAACTGGTCGAGGATCTCAATATTGGGATTTACCGAAGTACGGGGGACCCTGCCGGAAGATTTATCTGGGGAAACCCGGGACTCATCGATATTTTAGGGTTCAAATCTCTTGATGAGTTAAAAAGCCAACAGATCATTGAGATTTTCTCAAACCCGGAAGGCCGGGAAGAACTGCTGGAAGAACTGCGCGATAAGAAATTTGTAAAGAACAGGGTTATTCACCTTAAAAAACGTGATGGTACTCCGATTACCGTTATGGTTACTGCCCTGGCAGAATTTGACGACGCAATGAACCTGGTCTTCATCAACGGGATAGTGCAGGATATCACGGGGGCTTAACACCGGAATCGTTCTCATTCTCGAGGGTGTGAACGGTTTTTAAGGATCTCTGCCACACGGTTCTTTTTCTCTATTGCCGCTTCGGCTGCGAATGCAACCCTTCCCTTCATCTCCCCGAAGTCAGACAACCGGGAGTCAACAACTTTTTTGACAGGGGTATACGCTGACTCCCGAAACCCGGGCGTAAAATCCTTTTCTTTTCCATCTTTAACAAGAATGGAGCCGGAGGGGCCTTTTTCTACCCGGCCGATTTCCCGGATTACAACACCAGTACCGGTAACCAGGCCGATGATATCCTTCACTGCATCTGCGGGAGCTGTAACAAGCAATGCATCGAGTGAAACGCCGAGATAATCGATTTGCAGATTCTCCAGCATTCGTGCGACGTCCCGTTGGACAAGCGATCTGACTGATTCTTCTTCGATGATAATCCTGCAGCCGGCAGTTTCCGCCATTTCGTACACGTCTCCCCGGAGGCCGCCATTTGTCACATCAGTCATGGAATGAATGGCAGGGAGCACGCTGCTTGAGATTATTGCCTCTGTTGCACTGAGAAAGTGGAGGTTTATCGTCGCATCAACTACCTCCGGGAATCCCGAGTAAATGGCTGCCGTTGCGATCGTTCCGCCACCTGCACCTTCTGTCATCAGGATTACGTCACCGGCCCGCGTCTCTTTTCGTGCCGTCAGGTGATCAGCAACACCAACTGCCCCTACGCAACCTGTCATCCTGCTTCCAAGGACCATATCCCCGCCAATTCTTAGTGTTGACCCTGTTATCAGGGGCACGTCCAGCGCCTCACCGACCACGGTGATACCTGCTGTGTAATCAAAGATCTTAGCGACGTCCCCGTCGTCGGCGACATGAATATCGGAAAACAGCATGAGCGGGTGGGCCCCCATTACGTACACGTCTCTTAGTGTGGCCCGTGTCACGTGAAAGCCGGCAAGAAAAGGAAAATCAGAAAGCCGCGAATGCATACCGTCGACTGTGCATACGATGTACTGCCCGGTAACTGGTTCTTTATTTCTCCCGGCATTGTTGGAAATTCCTGAGACTTCATGCCGGACCTCACCGGAATTTCCTTCCTGGTGATCCGGATGGAGTAATACCGCCCCGGCATCGTCCATCTCGTCAACTCCGACGGATGCTCTGGTCTTTCCGATAATTCTTGCAATCTGCCGGTGAGTAAAAAAATCCCCCGTACCTCTTGATCCCACCCCGAATTCTCCCATCCGGACTCCTGAATGCTCAAAAGAAAAAAAATCCCCCTTAAGGTCACGGCTATTGAGCACTTCTTCAAGCACAGCGCGGGCGAAGGCCCCGGCATATTCAGGAGATAAGGCCTTTATCCTTAGGAGATGTCCTGTAAGGTGCTGGACAATCTGATCTTTCGGGACCCCATCACTGAGCTGACGTCGGGCAAACTCCTCAACATCCATGTATATGATTCTCCCGAAATGTGCTAAAAATACCCTTTCATTAATTCCGGAACGTCGTACTTTCCTTCATAATCAGTTCCTCTCCGGTTTTTACGGTACAAGGTCTGCTCGGGACAACGTATTTATTATTCTTCAGGCGGAAATCCATCTTTTTCCCTGATTATCCCCGATTACAGATTATTGGTATTAGCTGAGTCCTGTCGATGTTTTCTGCGTATGCCCGATTAATTTTGGCCCGATAGATATCCTGATCCTCAACAGGCAGCATTTTTAGGGACTTGTTTGCGAGATCCACTTTCTGTTCGATAATTTTCACAAACTGATCACGATCTAAGGCAGTGCTCATCTTCCCTGATTCGTACAACCGAACGATATTGGGAAGGATTTCATCGCAGATAGAATCAATTAATTGTTTGTGAGGATTCATTGTAATGGGCATCACCTTGTTCTATTTAATTTGTGATTCGCCTTTAAAACACTTGGTATATTTTACAAATATTGTCATTGTTTCATTTTAAAATCCATAAGATTTAATGTGGTATTTTTGGGAAAATCCACCCAAATATCGGTATTAAATGTACGCAGTTGCGCATATTGTGTGCAATGCAATATCCAGGTACGAGATTTAAAGAAGGGTATAGTCACATTTCAGCGACTAATTTCTTACTCTGATGGACCCCCTTGCGCCAGCCCTGCCCCTTTGGGGGCGGGGAGCATGCGATTCTTCTGTATTACCATGACGCTGATCCCGGTAATACAACGCCGGGGCGCCACAGCGGGGGGCGAAGCCCCTGGAGCGTCAGTATTTTCTGTCCATTATCAGGAACACTTTTTTTGATCTGAATTTTGGAACAATACTCTGGCTATTTTTTCTCTCGTAAATTCCTTAATGAGCTGGTGGTTGAAATGGCACAATACCCCAAAGAATTAACCCCCGGAGAACAATTAAAAAGATTAAAGAAAAGAAATGGCGGATAAAGTTATCTTCTTTACACATTCATCTAACTACTGAAATCCTCTCAATTGCTTCTTCTGCTGCGATCCTGACATAAGCATTATCGTTTTTCAATACCGATTCAAGTTCCGGTAATGCTTTACGATCACCTAACCTTCCAAGTGCTGCAGCGGCAGCAAAACGGACGTCCTGATCAGGATCTTTGAGCGTCGCCATCAAGGGGGTGACCGCCTGTGTTGCACCAATGTTTGCAAGTGAATCCGCCGCAACGTACCTGACCCAGCGATCCTCATCCTTCAGTGCCATGATAAGATGGTCCACTGCCGGCTGTCCGAATTTCTCAAGTTCGATAACCGATTTATACCGGTCAATGTTCTTTTTGTTTGCAAGTTGTGCTGCTGTACGTTCCATTTTATACACCTCTCCCCTCTGGGATTGTTGAATAGTCATTCCAGTATATTATTATTATTTGCCAGATAATTCTGCACGGCACTACGACTGTCAGAATAGCAATCTATCGTGCCTGAGAACCGTGTGCATTGAATTTTTCCCTGGATTTTACGGGTATTTTTCCCTGACATAATTCGCATCGGTCCGGACATTTATTGCGCCGGCCGGCCAGATTAAGCACGGGCGACTTTAACGGAATCATAATAGAGCATTTCCAGGTTCCTGATCGTACCTTTCTCTGGCCAGGATTTTTGAATTAGCCTGAACTGTGATTATTTTCGGGAAAGAGACTTGTTCTTGTCAATTTATTTTAAAGTAATCTGATTCGCAAATATACTCTGCCATGCAAATCTGATTGGCAAATATTCATCGTATAAATCATTAATGATAATTTACCCTCAAAGAGGAGAGCTGAAGTGAAGAATTAAAATATGTATCGTTTGCAAGCAATTCTTCAGGCACATCTACTCACCAGATCTTTCGAGGGCTTGGGGGGGTCCGAAGAACTCAGCCATTCGTGCCATAAAATCGATTAAATCTATTTTTCTCTTATTCTTTACGAAGGAAATTTATCAATATCCCTTAACCCGGTTATGAGAGCTTTTTTAGTTCACCAGTGAAGTTTTCTGTCAGGCATGCTGCCTAAATCGGACATTCTCCAGGGAGGGTCTGGAAAAAACCGTAAAAAGAAAACAATAATGGTGCCCGGATCCCAAAGAACGTCGCATGGAATTCCGGTGAGATGATCGAGATTGCCAGCCTAAGAAAGGGAACATATTAATTTCCCATGATACGCTCTCGTTCCAAACAAATCTCTTTTACCCGATGTGGTAAATAATGATAGAAAGGTGAGTGATTCATAGCATCCCGGCCCTGCAATTGTCAGGAAATGCTGAATCTCGTTGTGTACCGCTTAACGTCATGATTGGAGTGTTAACATGGTAAAAGAGCCATATGCCCGAAGTTCACATCGGTTCGCGTGAAGAATGAACCATAATGGCTGAACGTGAACAGGCTATGAACCACGCCTGGAGTATCCGGCCATGGTGTAATACGGGCTGTTCGGACCCTATGCCATCATAATTTCTGTCTTCTTGGGGGTTCAATGCAGTTGCCTGATGCATACTTAACATAGTGTAATGCGCCGGTCCGATTTCCACCCGGTTCTTCGATCGGTATTGCCACGGAAAATACAAAACCACGTTTCGAATCAGGCCAGGGATCGTGATCGGGACGGTAACAGATAGTTTTGCCGACCTTCGAAAGGTACGGAAATTTCGCCCCGAGTTCCTCCTCGGGAATCTCGAAATAAAGCGCGAGGGGAGGACCGGCGGACCCGTATTCGCTAAAAATCTTCAAGTAACCTTCCTCCATTTCTTTTGCTTCCCCTGAAAGGCCTGACAGTTCTTCCAATGCCCTATTCCAGGTGATGATGTGATTTTCTTTATCGACTAAACACGCAGGATTTTCAAAGGCATCAATAAGGAGTTGTACTTCGTTCGACAGGATCTCCAGATTTCTCCGGAGCTTCATGGTTTCGGTAATATCCGAACACGAAATTACCGTATAAAGCGTCTTTTTTGATGAATTGGCAATTTGTATTGCGCTGATGAAAACATCCGCAATAGTACCGTCTTTCTTTGAGATGACAACCTCACCCTCCCACTTTCCTTCATTTTTCAGTGCCGTTTTCATGGCTCTCATCCATGAAAGGATTTCCTGCCTGTTATTGGCAAAATGATCAACAGGCTGATAGATAATTTCATTCAGGGAATTGTAACCGAGCATTTTCACGAAGGCCATATTTGCATGAATAAGATTACCTACGAGATCAACAATCGCGAGGCCGCTTTGTGAAAATTCCATGGCACTTTCTTTCAGGTACAGGTCGTGCTCGGCCTGCTTACGCACGGAAATGTCCGTAAAAGTTGCCATCAGGCATAGCGGGGTTCCATCAGAATCGGTAACGGTACATGCAAAAAGCTGGGCATCGAACGCTGTACCATCCTTTCTTACCGGCCGGATCTCACCAGTCCAGCTCCCTTTCGTTTTAAGGGATTCCAGGACTTCCGAGGCCAGGTTCATCTCCCTTTCGTCGTTGTGGGCAAAGAATGTGAGAGGACTGTTCTTTACCTCTTTAAATTCCTGGTAACCAAACATTCTAAGAAATGCCCGGTTTGCGTACGTCAGTCTTCCGGAAAGGTCCGAAATACCAATACCAATTACTGAAGATTCAATTGCATATTCTTTAACGTGGAGATCTCGTTCATTGATTTTTTTCTGGGTGATATCTCTTGCCAGCGTTGATATTCCGACAATGGTTCCGCCATCATCGAGAATCGGGGACACCGTGAGGGCAACATCGATAAGGGAACCGTCTTTTTTTTGCCATACGGTCTCTATTCGTTCTATACTGATACCTTTTGCCACTTTTTGAAATATCTCTTCGATCTCTTCCCGGTATTTCCCCGGAACCAGAATATCCATGGATTTCCCGGTAATTTCTTCTTTTGCATATCCATACATCCTCTCGGCACCCTTATTCCACGATATAATGGTACCGTCGAGGGTTTTTCCTACGATAGCCATATCAGCCGATTCAACGATGGATGCATGAAAGGCGCGGATCTTTTCTGTCTGTAGCCGGTACGTGACATCTTCGTATATGATAAACTGGATCCCGCCTGACATCGAAACTGCCCGGATCATAAGATCCCTCGATGACCCGTCCCTGCACCGGACATTCGCCTCGGTCTCCATTACCTGTCCGATATCTGAAGTTCGCAGCCATTGTTGTCTGGTTGCCTCAATACCCTCACGCACGAGATCGTCCGGGTATGCCAGGTTCTGCCAGTCGTAGATCGTAGAAATCTCGTCTTTCCCGTAACCAAACACTTCAGAGAACCGGTTATTAAGATATATAACATTCCCCTGCGAATCGATAATACTGATAGGGAAAGGAGAGAACTCTGCAATGCTCCTGAACCGTTCCTCGCTATCCTTTCTTGCGGTTTCAGCGAACCATTTCTGGAGGGCGATCGAGGATTGCCGGATGAATGTCTCGAAGATCTCTTTTCCGGGCAGTTCAGGCTGACTGGTCAGGATCGACACCCGCCCAAAAAGTTCATCGCCCCAGGCAAGTCCAATCACATAAATTCCCCTGATCCCAATACTTTTTTCTATTTCCTGACACTGTTCACCAGTGAAAGAACGGTTGATTGCTTCATACAGGGAATTATCAATTTTTACAAGTTCCCTGCTCATGAGATTAGTCCTCGGACGGTTTGAGATGGTATAGGACATCCCTATTGGATCTCCCCCGACAATCCGTGCGATTTTTTCACGGGCGGGTTCATCGAGAACACAACGGACAAGGAACCGACGGGTATCTTTATGATAAGAATGTATTACGATAACTGCCTCGGGGAAAAACAATTTCGTCCCTTTGGCAATTTTATGGTAGATATCTTCCTTTTCATCGGTTTCAATAAAATCCATCGCGGATTTGGAGAGGATCTCCATCCCCTTTGTATATTCGCCTGCCCTTTTTTCAGCAAGTTTCTGGTCTGTAATATCCCTGCCCACGGACTGGTATTCGACGATATTTCCCGTATTGTCGAAAATTACACGGTCGCTCCAGCGCTGCCACCGGACATTGCCGTCGGGCATGATGATTCGGTGATCGATGCTTGCGACCGGATTTGCAGGTGTCAGTGATTTAAAGTGGGATTTGAGACGTTCCAGATCTTCCGGAGGTACTTCCGGGATAAAAACCCTGTCGATGATCTCTTCCTTCGTCTTTTGGAAATATCGCAGATATGCTTCGTTCACAAACAGGTGTGTCCCATCGGGCAGGAACCGGCATATGAATTCGGTCTGGTCTTCTACAACACTCCGGTAGCGGGCTTCGCTTACCCTGAGCTGCTGCTCATATACCTTTTTCTCGGTAATATTTTCAAAAATAATCGTGATCCCGTTTGTCCCTTCCTCGAATACCGTGGGAACGAGCTTGGCCCTGAAAAAGGTCTTTGTACCGAAACGATCGAATTCGATCTCCCGGTTAGTTTCCTGCGGTGTTTTTGAGTTGTTTATTACATCGATTACCGGAAGTTCCGGAATAAATGGCAGGGGAATGTCGAGGACCGAATTCCCGATAAGTACCTCGCGGTTTAGTCCGAACGCCTGGATGAAATTTTCATTGACCTGTATCACCCGCAAGTCGGAATCGACAATGATAACCAGATCGGAGGACAGGGTGAGCATTGCGGACAGGGGGATCCTTTGCGAGAGAAAATATACCTTTGCCGTCCCGTAACTCTGCATCTCGACCTGTCCGGAGATGAGCAGGAGATCCAGGTATTTTGCGACCGAATTCCGGTTCATCTTAAGATTGTGGGAAATGTCTGATATGCTCATTCCCTTCGGTTTGAATTTGAGCAGGTTTTTTATCCGGGCAATCTTTTCCTGATCCAGAATCATAACGGATGTGATTAGATTGGCGAGATGTGTCTAAATGGTTGCGATGTCCCATTGTCATTCCCGGGCAGAAGAGTAACTTTGTCTAACCGGTGGCCACTGATGGATTAAGGATTAACAAATGGATTAGCGCGCGAATTGAGATTTTAAAGGGGCTGAATAATCCAGTATTGTACCGGAAAAAACAATATCTATCCTATAAATAGAGATCTCCCCGGAAAATTATTTCATCTTCCAAAAGGCCAAATCCGGTTTGCCTTTTAAGGTGAAATACACTCCACCGGGGCGATATGTTTTGATATTCCCGCTATAATTAATCTGTTTTAAAAAATAACAGAAATTTAAGAGATTTTATCGTCACGATCACAAATTTTATTATCCACCTGCGAGTTGACAAATCATCCCCGGTTTACCTATTCAGGCAATGGAAGGAGTCAAAAATCGAAAAAACACCAATAGGTTTATAAGTTAGAAAAGTGCAAGGTCAATTATATTCAAATCGGAATTCAGGATGAGAAAAGGTATGGTTTAGTTAAGGGGATGCAGAGATGCTGATTTCCCTTATATATAAACCTGTCCAATTTAATCCGACATCCAACTTGATCAAGGTGGCGATGTTATGAAGAAATTTGAGAAAATCAGGAGCGTGAGGAAAATTAAGAGAACAATCCTCATCTTTTTGGTAGTGTTACTCGCT
>DATKKE010000010.1:0-22885 GCA_035543455.1 Methanoregulaceae archaeon | reverse complement strand
TCACTCCACACAAAATCTGGTATTTCAGCAGCATTCGTCGCCGTTCGATCCTTGTTTAGGAAAGAAAAACCGCCGGAACCACCTTTAAAGCAGAAACTGAGTGCAGATCCTGAACTATTTTCTCTTATCCTGAAGGAACAGGAGCTCGGTGAACTTTTTGAAGACACTAGAGAAACGAAAGAATCTAAAGAATCTAAGACAATACTATATACAGAACAGGACCTGGCGCCTTCAACCGTTCAGGTTACCATGGATGTAACCGCTGAAGTCCGGCTTTCCCGCTCCGCAGAAGAAATGAATCCTTATTTCTTCACGCAGTATTCATGCACACGGGAGGAGTTCGGCATGTTCGAGGAGCGTCCCATGGACCTGCCCGAATCGAATTATTCCGTGACTGACCAGGACCGGTGGCGCCTGATGCACCGGAACCGGGAAGAAAATACCTTCCTGTGATCGTCCGAGAGGTGGAACATTGACCGAAGAGGAGCACACGACAAAAGAGACCTATATTGACGGCTATACGACCCCCGTCCATGCGAAAGAGCGTGCCCCTGAACAGCCGGTGAAACGCGATGGCCAGGATACAGGTCAGGATGGCTGGCTCACGGCTATCGCGCAGCTTACCGGGAAGGAGTCGGAGAAGAGTAACGGAAGTGAGAATGTTCGTGACGAGGAGTCCCTGGGCAATCTCTTCGAGGAACCCGGTACTGCCATTGAGACAAAACACGATAAGGATTCCAGGAAGACAAGGCTCCTTTCCAAATCGAAGAAGAAACCGGTTGCTGAAAATAGTCCGGAACCCGGACAGAGAAAGGCCGGCGACACTATCGATACCCATGCAATCGGGATGCCGGCAGCCGGACCGGCAAAAGAATCGTCCGTTCACCCCATCCCCCCAACGGGAAATTCGGCCCAACCATTCACGAAGACCCCTGTCGCACCCTCCTCAAAAGTTACTGCAGCGTCACCAGCAGCAAAAACCCCGCGGCCGGTGTTTGATCCAAAGACCGGTAAACCGGTTCAGCCTGGTGTAAGCCCAACGGCCACGCAGCCTCAGGGAAGTTCCGTTATAGCAACAGCTGAGAAACCCGCCGAACCTGGAAAAAAAGGGCTTCGCGGGATGTTCGGGGGTAAGAAGGATTCGAAGAAGGATACTGACGATGCCTCTGCGGCAGCCGGTCCGGTGGCGAAGACCGGATCCCCAAACCCCGCCTCAGCGACAACAATAATTACTTCAACTTCCTCAGGGTCAACACAAAAAGGAAAACCACCCGCAAGAAAGCCGGTATTCGATCCAAAGACCGGTAAACCCGTGGCAGATACAGGTTCTGCAGGTGGATCTGCATCTGCAATAATAATACAGGCACCGTCGGTTGCAGTTCCGGGAAAAAAGGTGCAGATTCCCGGCTCAAAACAGAAGTTCGACCCGAAGACCGGCAAACCGATCTACACTCCTGTCTCTTCCGGTGCGGTCCCTTCCCTGAAAGGACCTGCGGCCGGGCTTTCAACAACGCCCGGGAACGGAAACGGAAGCGGTGCGAAAACCGGGGGATTATTCTCGATTTTCAAGAAGAAAATGCCCCATATAATGCACAGGACGGAAGATCACCGGTTTGATGTAGGGTACATTAGTGAACCCTCCCCTGAAGGTGCCTTCAGGGATGTCAACCTTACGTATCTCGTGGAAGCGCCGTTCCAGTATGTCCATATCGAGTTCGACAATGAAGCCGGGGAACTCCATTACCGGGTCGTCGAACCGGTCCTTGGTACGGAGGAACTGGAAAACCTCGGGATCATCGAACGGGCGTTTGAGAAGATGATCAGTACGAACCTCGACCTCATCGAGGGTGGCCACCGGGAAGAATACCTCCGCGACCGTTTCAGCTCGATCATCAGCATCTTCAACCTCCATGTCACTCCTGAACAGGATGCACGGATCTTCTTCCATTTAAAGAAGCAGTACCTGGGTTACGGCCGGATCGATACGCTGATGAAAGACAAATATATCGAGGATATCTCCTGCAATGGGTCGAATTTATACCTTTATGTCCTCCACCGTATCTACGGTTCGGTGAAAACCGATGTGATCTATGAGGAGGTCGAGCTGAACAATTTCGTCCTTAAATTAGCCCAGATCAGCGGAAGGCACGTCTCCCTGTTGCAGCCTATCAGGGATGTGACCCTGCCGGACGGGAGCCGTGCGAACCTTACGCTCGGGAGCGAAGTGACGAAAAAGGGCTCTACATTCACGATCCGTAAATTCAGGTCGAACCCGATATCCCCGATCGAGATGATGGACTACCAGTCGGTCGATGCCCAGCAGCTCGCCTACCTCTGGATCCTGATGGAATACAAACGGTCCATCCTCGTCTCCGGAGGGACTGCGACCGGTAAGACGACGTTCTTAAACGTCCTTTGTGCATTCATCCCTGACGAATACAAGATCGTCTCGATTGAAGATACCGCCGAACTGAACCTGATGCACCCGAACTGGATCGAGTCCGTGACGAGGATGGGATTCGGAGCGGCGGAAACGGTCGGGGCTTCAGGGGTGTCAGGAATTTCGAGGAAAGCACCGGGAGACATCAGCCTCTACGATCTCCTGGTCGCTGCACTGCGTCAGCGCCCTGAATTCATTATCGTCGGTGAGGTCCGTGGTGAGGAAGCCTTCACCCTCTTCCAGGCGATCGCAGTCGGTCATGCCGCACTCGGCACTATCCACGCCGGTTCGATGAACGAACTGCTCGCCCGTATCGAGTCGAACCCGATGAACGTGCCGAGGAGCCTTTTCTCGAACCTCGATGCGGTGATCTTCCCGATGCACATCAAGAAAGGGGAAAGGAGCATGAGAAGGGTCTCGAATATCGTGGAAATCCTTGAACTCGACCGTGAATCCGGCGACCTGATCACGAATACGTCCTACAAGTGGGTTCCCGAGACGGATGTATTTAAGTTCCAGGGAAGGACGTTCCTGTTCGATAAAATCAAGGATACGTTCGGTATCAGCAAGGACCTCCTGTTCCAGGAGCTGAACGACAGGTCGGCGTTCCTCAACTGGTTGCAGAAACACCACGTACGGGATTACCAGGCAGTCCAGGACATGATCCGTCTCTATTACCGGGATAAACCTGAGGTCATGAGGCGCATGGGCGGTAAAGACCATCCATTGGGTTCGGAGCAGATGGAGGAGACACGGGTGACCGGGTCCGGTTGAGATTCCGCAATGATTCAGCGGGTTGTCGCTGAATGCCGATCACGTTGAATGCCAATCTATCGTGATTCCGCCCGTAACCCGACGGTACAGATCGATGGAGAGAGATCATCCATGAGAACTGGGAGGGTATTTGCATCCACGGGGATTTTCGGAGAAAAATGCTTTTCGGGACCTGCTTCACTGGTTGCAGAATTCTAGGAGATGGTTATCACCGATAACCCGCATAAGATAGAATTCCAAAGAAAATTATCGCATATCTCCTGTTATTCGCATCAGACAGAATTCCAGGAACGTCATCTGTCTCGCCGGATGCTCTGTCAGACAGAAGAACTTCATACCGGCCCGGGCAGAGAATAACATTTCAGAGCAGAACAATTAAACTACATGGAATCATAAGATCGAATTCCCGTAACTGAAATAAAGAATGAATCAATATGGCCGATAAAAATCGCATCATCGAGGAACTGGGCGAAGAAGAACTCCTCCTGCCGGGAATTGTCAATGCTGCACTCGCGGCGAACGACCGGATCAAATATTATTTTACCCTGCTCCAGACGGCTACAGAACGGGCCGACCATCCGGGCCAGGAGATCGTATCCTTAAAAACCGAACGCGAGGACGCCGGGGAGACCGACCTCCTCCTCGACGGGGTTGTATCCGGGACGGTCAAATCCGCTGGTTTTTACCGGGTGCCCTACCTCCAGAAAATTCTGACGTCGGTCAGGTCCTGCATGTCCGATATGGTGGAGCCCTTTACCGTGCAGAAGACCGAGGAAGGCAAGGCATTTGGGGAACGGCTCCAGTCGCTCATTCTGAAATTACCGTCGGGCGATGGCGATCTCATCTCCGGCGATGCAATCGGCGCCATTACATCAGGAGACACATCGGCGGGCGACAGTCTCCACCTCCTTGTCATGGACGTCCATAAAGCTCTCAACAGGCTCCAGGGTGAATTGTCCAGCGAAAGTATCGCCGGTGCGATGACCTATTCCCTGAAGCCCGGAGACCGGTCAGCAGTCCAGTCGTTCATGGACGGTCTCCACAGGACGGAACCGCTGAAATTCGGCCATCCCGGCCTCGGGACCACGGCGACCCGGATTAACGGCCGGATCGTAATCCAGAACAACATCGGCCTCACCGATGCCCACGTGCTCGTCGTGAAGGTTGAAAACTTCTCGGTCACGGTAACGTATACCGATATCCATATGCAGAGGCTCCAGTTTTTCCAGAGCCTCTTTGAACGGTACCCCGTGAAATGGGAGGACACCCTCTCGAAGAAGGGCCCGAAAAGTTTCGAGAAAAAGGTGTATCACCTCTCGAGCGGCCGGTATTCCGCGGGGGCAGAGAAGGAGCGGGACGAATTTCTCAATTACCTGGGCTCGAGGATTGTGTTCCTCATCGACTGGAACCGGGCGAGGAAGAGCCTGAGGAATTTCCTTCCGAACAAGGACACCATTGCGGTCCTGAAATGGGCTGCCGACAACGATGCGGGTCACATGGGGTACCTGAACCTCGGCGGAGAGGTGACCATTTACGAAGCCCTCGACCTTGCCGCGAAAGCACCGCTCAGGTACGGGGAACCTCTCTACCAGATCCTCGGCAGGGAACAGACCGCCGAGTACTTCAGGTGGGTTCTCAGGACCGCGAGCCAGGGACAGGTCCGGGGGCAGTCCGTTGCCCTGATAAAAGACGAGATCCGGGCGGAGATGCTCCGCTATTTCAGGTCAGCCCACGAAGGTCTCATGGGACTCTCCGAAGAGCATGCCACGTACGTCGTGGAAGTCGCGGAAGTAGTGAGGGATTCCCTGATCCAGGCAGGAAGAGGCAAAGATATCGATTTCATCACCCGCAGCGCCCACCGTGCGAAGCGCTGGGAGAGCCTGGCCGATGCCATCGTCTCGAAAGTACGGACATTATCCCAGCGGATGGAAGAGGAAGAATATTTTGTGGAACTGATCATCGCTTCGGACGATGCGCTCGATGCCCTCGAGGAAGCGGCCTTTTACATCACGCTTACCGCCCCGCACAAGGGGGCGCGACCGGTGATCAGGCGCCTTACCGGCCTTGCAGAACTCGCCCTGCGGGGAAGCCAGGAATTATTAAAAGCGATTATTGCCGCCCAGTACGTCCACAGGGGATTTACGAGGGAAGAGATGCAGGAATTCCTTACCGCCGTGGACCACGTCGTGGGAATAGAGCGGGAAGCCGACGAGGAGCTCAGGGCGACGGTGACGACGGTACTGTCCACAACGACCGATCCCCGCGAGCTGACCGTGTACATGGAAATTGCGAAGAATATCGAAGTCTCGACCAATGCCCTGATGAAGGCCGGCTTCATCATGCGGGACAACATCCTTTCCGGGGTGAACCGCTGATGAGGAAGGGCAGAAACGGGACACCCAGGATGGTAACGATCGGGCACGGCATAGTCTCGAAGGTCCCTGCGCCGGATTTCGGGAACAAGGCTGCAAACCTTGCCGAAATGGCATCCCTCGATATACCGGTCCCCCCCGCGTTCGCCCTTAACGTCTCGGTCTGCGAGGATTACTTCAAATCCGGAGGACAGTTGCCCGGGGATGTTCCTGCCCTTCTTAAAGAAGGGATAGGCGTCCTCGAGAAGGCGACCGGCCTCGAGTTCGGGAGCAGTAAACGCCCGTTACTGGTATCGGTCCGTTCCGGGGCCCCCGTGTCCATGCCTGGGATCATGGAGACGATCCTCAATGTCGGTCTCAATCCGGATACAATCCGCGGCCTGATATCGATGACCGGGAACCCGAGGTTCTCGTGGGATTCGTACAGGAGACTGATCGAAGCGTTCGGGACTACCGTATACGGGCAGGAACGGGATATTTACCACCGGATCTCCCTCAAATTCCTGGAGCAGGAAGGTATCGGGGATGAGGTCGAGCTCGACTCCTTCAGCCTCCGGGAGATGATCGGGGAATATGAGCACGGGTTTTTCACGACGCTCGGCCGGAAATTTCCTGAAAATGCGTACGAACAGCTCGAGCTCGCGACCACGGCCGTAATCAGGTCGTGGGAAAGTCCCCGTGCGGTGACCTTTCGTTCGATGAATGAAATGACCGGTGTCCGGGGGACGGCGGTGGCCATACAGGCGATGGTATTCGGGAACATGGGCATGCACTCAGGTGCGGGTGTGGCATTTACAAGGAACCCGTGGACCGGGAAAAAAGAACTTCTCCTCGATTTTAAATTCGGGGCCCAGGGAGAGGATGTGGTCTCAGGGGACCAGTCCGCGACCACCCAGAACGAGCTCAAAACTGCCATGCCCGAGGTATACCAGAACCTGGTCTCGATCGGCAACCAGCTCGAACGACATTTTAAAGATATGCAGGATATGGAGTTCACGATACAGGAAGAACGGTTATACATTCTCCAGAGCAGGTCGGGAAAACGTGCTCCGCTGGCGGATCTCAGGATAGCAGTCGACCTCTGTAACGAGGGGATTATTTCGAGACAGGATGCCTTGGGAATTACAGCGGGTATCGATCTCGAACACCTCGTCATCGAGCGGATCAACACGAATGACATACCGGTGGCTACGGGCCTGTCGGCCTCGGGAGGCGTCATCTGCGGGAAAATCGCCTTCACGAGCGAGGACGCCGAACTGCTCGCAAGAGACGGGCCGGTAATCCTTACCCGCGACACGCCGTCGCCGGACGATATTCCCGGGATCAAGGCGGCAGACGGGCTGCTTACATCCCGCGGGGCACGGACTTCCCATGCGGCCGTCGTAGCCCGCCAGCTCGGAAAAGTCTGTGTCGTCGATTGTTCCGACCTGGAGATCGACATGGAACACCACCGGTGCCGGATGACAGGCCGGGAATTCCGGGAAGGCGATATGATCACCCTTGACGGGACAAACGGTGCGGTCTATGCCGGGTGCGCTGAAATAATAAGAAAACCGCCCGAAGACCTGATTTCGGTTATCGACGAGTGGAAGAGGACTGTCTGAAGATTCACCCTTTGTCAGAAGGTTTGACAGAATCATGCGTCTTTTCAGCCGGGTTATTGAAGCGGGTTGATCGAGTGAAGCCTGTTTTGGAAAAAATTACCTTGTTTTAACTGAAGAAACAATTTGTCACTTCCCGATGCACCGTTAAGAAGGCAATCTATATATTCTGTGGAGGTAGTTTTCCGGAACTCGCTGTTACGACCCCTACGGAGTACGGAAGACTTACATTCGGGGTCAGGACAAATGTCGTGACAGGGTTACCAGGATTCCCCCCCGACCCGGTGACCCCGCTCCATAGCGAAAGGGTTACATTAATGTTTCCCTGTTGGGTGAATGAGATAACCTGATTTGAAACCGGATTATCTGAGGAATCGTTGACCCAGGCATCAACTCCTCCGACAATTTTATAATTCGTGTATGGTGGATTCGGGTACGAATCCCCGACGCTAAACGATGTATTTGGCTGAACCCTGATATGGGTCGGAGGGGCAAACGAGGGATTTGCGGCGATAGTCGTATTCAGGGACGTCTGGGTCAGCCCTGAATCGTCTGTGACGGTGAGATTAATATCGAACGGCCCCGAAGAGGGCATTTCTGATTTTACAACTGGGCCATATCTTATAACAGTATTATTGGTGCTCTTATCGAAAACGGACCATATATAATCAACAATATTCCCCCCTGTTGAATACGATCCTGTACCATCGAATACCAGTATAGTTTTCTGCGTAATCCCCAGGTCCTGGGTATCGGTGCTGATTTTCATGACCGGTACCGGAGGAACGAATGTGCGTTCGAAGGTATTGTACAGGGAGGTCATCACCAGGATATGTATTGACTGATTTGTTGGTATTTTCAGCTGAGACTGGAGAAAATCTGAAGAGAAATTGAGGAAAAAATCTGCTTTCTGGGTTGCCGGAATGGAGATCCACTGGTTCTGAGATACATCATAGTACGGCTGGGTATCATTAAAGGGCTGTCCGGTCACATTGATCCTCTTTGCATACACCCCGTTGACACTGAGTGTAAGGACCCGGGATTCATCGGTATTCAGATTCAAAATAGTTATGTTTGCGGTGTCCCAGTAGTCGGTGTAACCCGTTGTATTATTCCGGGTCAGGTGAATATACTGCACCTTCAGCTGCTCGTTCTTCACCTGTGCCTGGTGTGCCTGCCGGTTCATCTCCTCTTTCTGCATCTGCGATACCATCAGGGCGAGAGCCGATGCAGCGGTAACGGTGATCAGGATGAGGAGAAGGGTCCCGATGATAACGGAAACGGCAACTTCGTTTGATTCAGGGGACCGGGTGGACATCACGAGGTACTTGTTGCGGGAATTAATATATATTTTCTCAATAATCTATATAATTACTGGAGATATCGGAGATGTCAGCGATTTGCCATTAACCGATTCCACAGGGATCCGGGGGATATCCGGTTTCATACCTTAACCTTCGCCATGACGACCGTAATGTTGTCCCTGCTCCGTTTTTTCGCTGCATGCACGAGTGCCTGGCAGGACCCTGAAAAGGAGGTTTCACGGGATCTTTCAGCTATCTCTTCGTCGGTCAGGCCTTCGATGAGACCGTCGGTGCAGAGAAGGAGAGTCCCGGCACCAATGCTGAACTGGTAAATGTCAGGGTTGACCGGCGGACTCCCCAGGGCACGGGTGAGTTTGTTATGCATCGGGTGCCGTGAAACCTGGGATTGCAGGATCATTCCTTTGTCCGCCATTTCCTGGACAACCGAATGGTCCCTGGTTATCTGGCGTATTGAATCGCCGATGATATAGGCCCGGCTGTCACCGGCATGAACAATAACCCCGGCCCCTCCTTCGTCGATAAGGGCAGCGGTAAGGGTGGTGCCCATCCCGTGCAGGGCAGGATCATTATCCTGGCTTCTGAATACCTCGTTTGCGGCACTGTTGAACCCATTCTTCAGTATTAAACGGCGATCCGGGGGAAAATTCTCCCCGAAGACCGGGAAGGAATTCCTGACAGAATCGTGGAGGGCACGGATCGCAAGCCGGCTCGCAACATCTCCGGCCGGATGGCCCCCAAGACCGTCGGCAACAGCCAGGAGGACGAATCTCCGGGTATCAGTTTTGATCTCCCAGGACCCGTGGGAATCTTCATTTCTCGCCCTGCTCCCCTTGTCTGTCCAGGCACAGGAAACAATCAGAACCGGGTCCTCCCTGTCGTGTCATCCATACCAGAAATAAACGGCTGGAGAATATTAAACAAACTTCTGATGTCACCGGTATGCCAGCGGGACCGTGTCGGCAGAAGTGTCATGGCTTGTAAGGTACGATCATCTATTTCGTTCTTTACGGGTCTGCTTTCGCGAATCACCGCTAATATCCTGCCAGCGTCCCCTGCCGGACCCGGGTAACCGCGGCCTCAGTCTTGTTGGCAGGGTTGTTTACCGAGCGGGCAACTTCAAACGATTCCATCTGTCCGGACGGGTAGGGAACGAGGAGGTCATTGATGATACCGGTTATATCATCCCTTCTGCCGGCCCAGTTCTCCTCTCCTTCGGAAGATAATATCGCCGGCATCCGGTCGTGCAGCGGGGCTACCAGTTCGTTCGGGATTGTCGTGACAACAGTAAAGGAACGGACTTCATTACCATCCGGGTCTTTCCAGGTATCGTAAAGGCCGGCCATCGTGAAAAGCGATTTGTCCTTTTTCGAGATGTAAAACGGTGTCTTTTTCGCACCTTCGGTCCGCCATTCATAAAACCCCGTGGCCGGGACGAGACAGCGTCCCCGGGCGATGAGGTCACGGTACAGGTTATTATCAGAGAGCCCCTCAGCCCGGGCATTGATGGGGTTCGGTCCCTGCCCGGGCCGCTTCGTCCATGACGGGATGAGTCCCCATCGCATCATCAGGACCTTCCTGTTCGCTCCTTCGTCGAAAACTACAGGGACGTTCTCGGAAGGAGCGATATTGTACCGGGGTAGTGCACAATCGATCGGCTCTTCAATGCCGAACCGCCGGGCAAATATACCAATCCGTACGGCAATGGAAAACCTTCCGCACATCAGGAGAACATGGGTGCCCGGGAGGATAAAAATTTCCGGCAACAGGAGAGAAAATGTCCTGGTCATAAAAAATAGGTCTGAACTCTTTTCTTGACGTCTAAATTCCTCAGGGGTATCTCTTCGCACCCGCTTCATGGCATCCAGGGATTTCGCTAAAGCTGGTGATTTTCATTGCCCGATAGAATTTTTATAATTATAGCCATCCCCGATAATACCTAATCAATAATGTATATATATGTACTAAAGAGATTGCTATTATGCAAACAAAAATCCTCCTCGATGAGGAGCAGATGCCACGGAGATGGTATAATATCCAGGCAGACCTGCCGTCCCCGCTGGATCCGCCGCTCCACCCGGCAACCAAAAAGCCGATCGGACCCGATGACCTCTCTGCGATTTTTCCCATGGAACTGATCAGGCAGGAAGTAACCACCGACAAATTCATCGACATTCCACCGGAAGTCCAGGATGTACTGAGGCTCTGGAGGCCGAGCCCACTCTATCGTGCCCACAGGCTTGAAAAGTTCCTGAAAACTCCCGCGAAGATCTACTACAAATGGGAGGGTGTCAGCCCCGCAGGGAGCCATAAACCCAATACATCGGTACCACAGGCCTATTACAATATGAAGCAGGGTGTCGGGAGAATCGCAACCGAGACGGGAGCCGGACAATGGGGTTCCGCTCTCGCCTTTGCAACCATGCTCTACGATCTGGAATGTACCATTTACATGGTCAGGTCGAGCTATACCCAGAAACCGTACCGGAAGTCCATGATGCAGGTCTGGGGAGCAGAATGTATCCCGAGCCCGAGCACGAAGACGAAATCCGGGCGTGCAATGCTCGAGAAAGACCCGGAAACCCCGGGAAGCCTTGGGATTGCCATATCTGAGGCGGTAGAGGATGCGGCAGGTCGCAAGGACACGAATTATGCCCTTGGATCGGTGTTGAATCATGTCTGTCTCCACCAGACCATCATCGGTCAGGAATGCCGGGACCAGCTCGCACTGGTCGACGATTATCCCGATATCGTGATCGGCTGCGTAGGGGGAGGCTCGAACTTTGCCGGTATATCGTTTCCCTTTGCCGGGGACAAGCTGACGGGAAAACATAAAGACGTGGATCTTATCGGTGTTGAACCGGCATCGTGCCCGACCCTGACCAAAGGTCTCTATACCTATGACCTCGCTGACGAGGCAGGGTATACACCGCTCCTGAAAATGTTCACCCTCGGGCATGACTTTGTCCCGCCGTCCATCCATGCCGGGGGTCTCCGGTACCATGGCGATTCCCCGATCGTCTCCCGCCTAGTCCATGACGGCGTAATGCGGGCGGTTGCCTATCACCAGAGTGAAGTATTCGATGCGGCCCAGGTATTCGCCCGCACCGAAGGGATCATCATAGCACCGGAAACATCCCATGCCGTTAAAGGGGTAATAGACGAGGCAATGAAATGCAAAGCAAGCGGCGAGGACAAGACGATCCTGTTCAACTGCTCGGGTCACGGGAATTTCGATATGAGTGCCTATGACGCATTTTACGCCGGGAAACTGGTGGATTACGAATACCCGGACGAACTGATCAAACAGTCTCTCGACCGGATACCAAAGGTGGGGTAACCCCTGCCTGATGAGGACACTCGGCTTTCTCATCAATCCTTTTGCGGGTCTTGGCGGAAGGGTCGGCCTGAAAGGGACCGACGGACTAGCTGAAACTGCGATTGAAAGGGGAGCTGTCCCGGAAGCCCCCGGTAAGGCACGCATCACCTTACGTCTTCTTGAGAATGCGGGAATACGGTTTCTCACCTGCTCCGGGGATATGGGTGAGAACGTGATGATTTCGGCAGGAATTGAATCCTATTCTGTTGTGTACCGTTACGAAGGCACGAGTACGGCATCGGATACGAAAAAGGCATGCAGGGACTTTATTGATGCGGGGGCCGAACTAATTGTTTTTGCAGGTGGCGACGGGACTGCGAGGGATGTTTACGACTCGGTTGGCCAAAAATTCCCAATCCTCGGAATTCCTGCCGGCGTCAAGATGTTTTCCGGTGTTTTTGCCATAACACCGGAAGCTGCCGCACAAATAATCAGGACCGTTCCCATGAAACTCCGTGAAGCTGAAATCGCGGACATCGACGAAGAGGCATACCGGAAAGGAGAATTCCACACCCGGGTATACGGAATCGGAAAGGTTCCCTATGTCCCTGAACTTAACCAGGGGACAAAACAGGTCTTCGAAACCGGCGATGAAGAGCGGGCAAAGGAAGAAATCGCACGATTCCTGGCGGAGGTGATGGCAGACGGTTCGCTGACTGTTCTTGGTCCCGGTACGACGACTGCGGCAATTGCACATCTCCTTGGCATTGAAAAGACGCTCCTCGGTTTTGATGCGATCCAGGATGACAGGCTGACAGGAAAGGACCTCGATGAGACAGGCATCCTCGCATTGCTTGAAAAGGCCGGTCCTGCACGGATCATCGTCAGCCCGATCGGAGCGCAGGGGTTTATTATCGGGCGCGGGACCCAGGTAATCAGTCCGGAGGTCATCCGCAGGGTCGGGATAAAAAATCTCATCGTCGCTGCCACCCCGGGAAAACTTGCCAACACGCCCGTCCTCTATATCGATACCGGTGACCCGGTCCTGGATGCGCAGTTTGGCGATAGTATTGCAGTCATTTCGGGATACAGGATGGCCCAGAGGAAAAAAGTTTACCACCTGGTTCGCAAATAACCAGAAAAAGCAGAACCCTTTCCGGTTCAATAACCCCTGGTTCAGAAACATTTCGATCGGATAAGGTTAGGAAAATGGCTCTTTTGAATTCCTCACTGTCTTTATGCATCACCTCGACAGGAGGGGGTTTTACCCCCTCCCTGCCCCTCCCCCAGCAGGATAACCAATGGAAAACGTTACCAGGGGCAAAAAAGCAGGAAGATAATTTTTCAGATCGCTCATATCCTGACCAGGGACGCCTCAGCGGCGGGGCGGAGCCCCTGGAGCGTCTGAATACAAACATGTTGTGGATGAATTGAGAAGGGACTGGAATTTATCAATTTCAGGATGTCACAGAGCCTATGAATCCTTTTGCTCATAGATAAGCATGAAAAAGGAGGGGTTATTGACTTCAGGTCTGACTTTTTCATACCAGCCTAAACAGGGTAAATAAAACGGGAAATCGACAGAACAACACGTGTTTCTGATATCATTGCCTCGGATATCAAGATAGCCCTGACAGGGGACTATTACTGCAGGTCATGCCGGGTAGGATTAAAAAAGAAAAATGAAAATTTCCGCGATTATTTGACCGGCCACAGGGGAATGATCATCGAACCTTTCCCGTACGTCTCATTAACGACCTGGGCAAGGGCCGTATAGATCGCAGAGAAACCACACAGGATTCCTTCCCACCCTGCAATCTGGGTGATTGTCGCACTCCCCGTCACTTCCCCGATGGCAAGGAGGAAGAAGAGGATCGCGAGCGTCGCAAAAACAACCTGCATCGCGCGGTTGAACCGGAGGGTACCAATGAACATCACCGCGGTGAAGATTCCCCACATTGCAAGGTATGCTGCCATGGCCACCGGTGAAGTCTTCTCTCCGAGCCCCATCGAGGGGATCATGATGAGTGCCACAAGGGAAAGCCAGAACAGGCCAAAGGAACAGAATGCAGTCGTTGCGAAAGTGTTCCCCTTCTTCCATTCCATCGACCCTGCAATGAGCTGTGCAATTCCTCCATAGAAAATACCCATCGCAAGGATCATGCTCCCGAGTGTAAATAATCCTGCATTATGGAGGTTCAGCAGGACGGTTGTCATTCCGAAACCCATCAGGCCCAGAGGGGCCGGATTTCCCGTCAAATCGCGCTGCGTGACATTAACTTCTGTTTTTTCAGGACTCATAATTTCATAACCTGTTTAATTCATGTGCATTCTCACAATCTCATCGTGGCGGTGAAAATTCATTTTTCATCGCGATCTATCTTGTTTTAGTCTTCCAGTGTCGAAATATCGCCTGGATCTACTCCCATCTCTTTTGCTTTCAGGACTCTCCTCATGATCTTGCCGCTCCTCGTCTTCGGCAGTTTCTCCACGAATTCGATCTCATGGGGGACTGCAATCGGGCCGAGGGTCATCCGTACATGGTACATCAGGTCCTGCATCAGTTTCTCACCCGGCTGGTGGCCGACCCTGAGTATGACGAATGCCTTGATCGAATTCCCTTTCATGGTATCGGGCTTGCCAATGACTGCGGCTTCCGCAACGGCGTGGTGGGAGACCAGGGCGCTCTCGACCTCGGCCGTCCCGATATTATGGCCGGCGACGATGATGATGTCGTCCGCCCTGCCGAGGATCATGATATTGTTGTCCTTTCCTTTTACCGCAAGATCTCCTACCGTATACACTCCCTTGATAGTCTCCCAGTATTTTCGGTAGCGTTCATCCTCCCGGTACACGGTGCGGAGCATGGCAGGCCATGGAGATTTGATAACAAGGAGTCCCCCGGTCCCGGGTTTGACCGGAACCCCCTTCTTGTCAACGACATCCGCTTCGACACCGGGAATTGCCTTTCCGGCAAATCCGGGGCGCATTGGTTCGCCGAGGATGGTGGTTATCATGGTCATCCCGGTCTCTGTCTGCCACCAGGTATCAATTATAGGGATTTTATCCTTCCCGATCACGTGATAATACCATTCGAAGGCCTCAGGGTTCAATGGCTCCCCGACCGACCCGAGGATCCGAAGCGAACTCAGGTCGTATTTGTCCGGCCATGACGCCCCCATTTTCATGAACATGCGGATTGCCGTAGGCGCGGTGTAGAAGATCGTGACCTTCTGTTCCTCGACGAGGTGCCAGTAGCTGCCGGCATCCGGGTAATCCGGGGTGAGTTCCGTGATGAAGACCGTTGCCCCGGTGGCCAGTGGACCGTATACGATATAGCTGTGACCCGTAATCCATCCGGGATCAGCGGTACACCAATAGGTATCATTGTCCTTGATGTCGAATACATATTTGCTCGTGTAATACGTCCCGACCATGTATCCTCCGCAGGTATGGACAATTCCCTTCGGTTTACCGGTTGAACCGCTCGTATAAAGGATAAAAAGCGGGTCTTCGGCATCCATAGCCTCCGGTGGGCAGTTCTCCGGCGAGCTGTTCATCAGGTCGATAAAGTCGAGCTCGAGATTGCTTCTCAATTCGACCTGTGGAGACTGCCTCCTGAAAACGATGACATGATCGACACTCGATGAATTGATGATCGCCTCCTCTACAATCGATTTCAGCTGGATGGTCTTCCCCCGCCTGATGCTGACATCTGCGGTGATCACGACTTTTGCATCGGCATCCTGGATTCGCATGGCGAGGGCAGCTGCACCGAAACCACCGAATACAACGGAATGTACGGCACCAATTCGTGCACAGGCGAGCATGGCGATAACCTGCTCAGGTACGAGAGGCATGTAGATGCAGACACGGTCTCCCTTCTTCACACCGATTTTTTTAAGGCCGTTTGCAAAGCGGCAGACCTTGGAGAGGAGCTGCTGGTAGGTATAGATACGCTCTTCATCCCCCTCCCCCCGCCAGATTATGGCAACCTTGTTCCGGCGGTGGTCCATTACCTGGCGGTCGAGGCAGTTCGCCGTGATGTTAAGTTTTGCATTGGTAAACCACTTCGCGTACGGGTAGTTCCATTCCCTGACCTTATCCCAGGGACGGACCCAGTCGAGTTCGCGGGCCATGCCGTCCCAGAATGCATCAGGGTCCCTTAAAAACCTGTCATAGGCCGCCTGATAGTCGCCCAGCCACGAATTCTCTTTGTATCGAGGGTCAGGCTTGTAATACTTGACATCCTCGACGAGTTTGACATCGAAGTCCTCGGTCATTCAGTCACCGATTTTACATTATTAATCGTGATAAAAATGTATATAAATTTTTTCAATTCAGGTCATACGGATGGAGTAACCCGTAGCTGATTCATCCATGCGGGAGCGATATCCGAATGGTTCATAATAATGAATATTTTGGGGACTTAATCGCTTTGGTCGGAGCGTCCGGTGCGACCCCGGAAGGCACGCCTCTTCCCTGGCATTGATTGAAGTTATCCGGCAAAAATAACAGGCCGGTTTTCGCCTGCCTGACAATTATTAAATTTTTGCACGAGGATACTCCTTATGCATGTCGCGATAATCGGTGCGTCGGGATATACCGGCGGAGAGCTGATGAGGCTTCTCCTGACGCACTCGTCTGCAGAAGTTACCTGTGCCACGTCAAGGAAACTGGCTGGGACGCCAGTGGTCAGGGAACACCCGCACCTGAAGGGACTCACAGGGATAGACTTCTCCAACCCCGCAACAGGTGAAATCGAGGCCGATTTTGCATTTCTCGCTGTCCCGCATACTGCCGCGATGGAATACGCAGGGCCGCTCCTGGACCGGGGGATAAAAGTTGTGGACCTGAGTGCGGATTATCGACTGCCCAGGGAAATCTACGAACAGGTCTACGAAGTGAAACATACCGCCTGGTTTGAATGCCCCTATGGAATCCCGGAACTGCACCGTTCGTGTAGTGTTGACGCTGATTTTATTGCCAATCCCGGTTGTTTCCCGACGGGGGCAACCCTTGCAGCAGCGCCTCTCGCGACACGTGCCAGGACGATTGTCTTCGACTCGAAGACCGGGGTCAGTGGTGCAGGGGATAACCCTTCCGCAACAACCCATTACCCGAACGTCGCAGACAATATCAACCCGTACAAGTGGACCTCACACCGTCACCTGGCCGAGATGAAGATGGAGATTTCCCGCCTCGGATCGTATGCAGACGTATATTTCACACCACACCTGGTTCCGGTTTCCCGCGGGATCCTCACGACCGCCCACATACTGCTGGATAAACCGGTGGGACAGGAAGAGGTGGAACACCTCTACAGGGAGTATTACCGGGATGAATTCTTTATCAGGTACCAGAAACCGATGCTGTCGGCCGTCCGGGGATCAAATTTCTGCGACATCATGGTGGAAAGCGAAGGTCGCCGGGTAGTGGCGGTCTCGGCGATCGATAACCTTGTGAAGGGTGCAAGCGGCCAGGCAATCCAGAATATGAATATCATGTGCGGGTTTAAGGAACAGGACGGACTCCTTGGCGGTGGAGTCCTGCCGTGAGGTGATGGTATGAAAGTATCGGATATCATGTCAACAAAACCGGTTGTTGTCTCCGCGAAAGACCCGGTCCGGAAGGCAGCAGCCCTGATGAGAGAGAATAACATCGGCGGCCTGCCGGTCATGGACGGTGATGAGCTTGTCGGCATCATCACTGATTCGGACATCATGAAACTCCTGGAAACGGGGCAGATTTCGGATGATCTCTGGCTTCCGTCGCCTCTCGAGATCATCGAAGTGCCGGTCCGCGAGATGATTAACTGGGAAAAAACGAAACATGCCCTGACCCATATCGGGGACGAGCGCGTTGAAAATGTTATGAGCAGCCCCCCGATCTCCATCGGCCCCGGCGCCGACATCGAGGAGGCGGCCTCGGTCATGCTCCGCGAGAAGATAGCCCGTCTGCCGGTCGTAGAGGACGGGATTCTGATAGGCATCGTGGCTCGTTCAGATATTGTCCACGGAATCGGCAGCAGTTATCCGGGATCCGGAGGACCGCAGTAATGAAGAGCATCTGCGGAGTCGAGGGCGTTCTTGCAGCAGGGATAAAAGAAGGAAAAAATGGTCTGACGCTGATAACGGCCGCGGGAACAGCTGCCGGGGTGTTCACTTCGAACCTGGCGAGGGCCCCTCCGATCCTCCTGATGCAGGAGCAGATCACCAGGGGGAGGCTTGAAGCGGTAATAGCCAACAGCGGTTGCGCAAATGCCTATACCGGAAAACGTGGCTACGAAGATGCCCGGCAGATGACCAACATCGCGGCCGCGGAAATGAAGATCGATCCTGAATCAGTAGGCGTCGCCAGCACCGGGGTAATCGGGAGGTACCTCGATCTCCCCCTCATCACCCGCCAGGCAAAGAAGATCGTCCCACTGTTGTCCCACAGCCCGTCTGCGGAAGATGATGCCGCCAGGGGTATTATGACCACAGACCTGTTCGAGAAGCACGCTCTCGTGAGGAAGGAGACGTTTTCTGTCGGAGGAATTACGAAAGGAAGCGGGATGATCGCCCCTAATATGGGGACGATGCTTGCCTTTATTTACACCGACGCGGAAGTCGGTGCCCCCGAACTCCGTGATGCCCTGAAGCAGGCCGTGAAGAGGACGTTCAACCGGGTTGTCGTCGATGGTGATGAAAGTACCAACGATATTGCCCTCTGTACGGCAACAGGGCTCCGTGGACCGGTAAAGAAAGGAGAATTCCGGGAAGCACTCGAGGAATGCTGCCGTAACCTCGCGGTACAGATCGCAACCGACGGGGAAGGAGCGACGAAACTTATTGAAATCAGGGTTACCGGGGCTCCCGCTGAAGACGATGCTGCGCAGGTAGCCCGTACAGTGGCAGGTTCTCCTCTCGTTAAAACTGCCGTCTACGGTGAAGACCCGAACTGGGGCCGGGTTATCGCCGCTGCCGGAAGGGCAGGAGTGGAATTCGATCCCGGTTCCGTATCCCTATGGATTTCGGATGGTGTCTCTCGTACTGAACTGGTCAGGACGGGCGAGATTGTCGTCGACCTTGCCCATGCTAAAGCTCTTATGGCGGGCAAGAAAGTGGTATTCGAACTCGATCTTCATGCCGGCCGGGAACATGCGACGGTATGGGGTTGTGACCTGACCGAACGGTATGTCGAGATAAACGGGAGGTACACGACATGAAACGGGAGGAGGTTCTGACAGAAGCCCTGCCCTATATCCAGCAGTTCCATGGAAAGTCGATGGTGATCAAGCTCGGCGGTCATGCCATGGTCGACCCCGATGTCCTTGAAGACGCGATTAAGGATGCGGTTCTCCTCCAGTTCGTCGGGATCCGGGTTGTCCTCGTGCATGGTGGCGGGCCGGAAATTACCGATAAAATGAAGGCCCTCGGGAAAGAGCCGAAATTCGTGAGCGGTCTCCGGATAACCGATCAGGAAACGCTTGAAATCGCCCAGATGGTCCTCGTCGGGAAGATCAACACGAACATCGTATCCATGATAGCAAAATCAGGGGCCCGCGGGATCGGGATTTCAGGAAATGACGGTAATCTTATCATCGGACGCAAGATGGACCTCCAGAAGGTAACCGTCGGGGGAAAAGAGCAGAAGGTCGACCTCGGGCATGTCGGCGAGATTGAGGAGATAGACCCGTCCCTGCTCAATACCCTCCTCGATAACCGGTACATCCCGGTCATCGCACCCATCGCAATCGACAGGAACGGCCAGAACCTTAATGTCAATGCCGATACCGCGGCAGGAGATATCGCCGTCGCAATTCATGCTCATAAGCTGATCAATATGACAGATGTCGATGGCGTCATGAACCGGGAAAGGACGCATGTCTACCGCAGACTGTCGCTCCATGAAGCACAGACGATGATGAAAGAAGGTGTCATCAGCGAAGGGATGATCCCGAAGGTCACCTCGCTGATCGACGCAGTGTCGAAGGGAGTCGGTTCGGCCCACATTGTAAATGGTAATATAAGGCATAATCTGCTGCTTGAACTCTTTACGAACGAAGGAGTCGGTACCATGGTTACCGGCAAAACAACGTCATCTTCATAACTGTCATAAGGACGGGAAGAGAGACCCTATATTCACAATCAAGATTGGTGCTGCATGAGAATATCCATCCCTTCCGTTTTACTCATCCTTATCTGCATAGCAATTCTGGCAGGACCCGTGTTCGGCGAATCCCCGGCTCCGCAAGCTTCTGGCCCCTCAGGTAACGTAACCTCTATTTCCGACCTGATTGCATCCGAACCGCCGGGACACGTGATCGTTTATTTCTTCTATAACGAGTACTGCGGGGAGTGCCAGAAATCGCTCACCTTCATGGAGGGGTTCAGGCAACGGCACCCCAATGTTGTCATCCGTTCCTTCGATATCGCGAACAACCCCGATAACCAGCAGTTGTTCCAGCAGTTCAACGACCGGTATGGCGTCCCGTTATCTCCGGTGCCCGCGGCTTTTACGGGCGAATGGGAGATTATGGGGAATGAAAATATCCAGGGACACCTTGATGAGATAGTTACCGCTGAAGAAGCCAACCTGACGGAGGGCATTGCCCTCCCCCAGATCCCCGCATTTTCCGTAACCGGCGTAAAGGAACTGACAATACCGATAATTATCGCGGCCGCTCTGGTCGACGGCCTGAACCCCTGTGCCCTCGCAGTCCTCCTGTTTCTCCTCATCACGATTGTATCTGTAGGATCGGGAAAACGTATGCTACAAGTCGGTTTAACGTATATCGGGGCGGTTTTCCTGTTTTATTTCATCTCCGGCCTTGGAGTTTTCACCTTTGTGCAGGTCTCGGGGATACCCAGGATATTCTCAACGGTCGCCGCTGCAGTAGCGATTATTGTAGGAATAATCATGATAAAAGAGGCCGCTTATCCGGGAAGAGGCCTGCTCCTGGCCATCCCGGAATCGAAAAAAGGCACCATCACACGGTATATCCATGAATCGACCCTTCCGGCAGCATTTGTTCTCGGGATCCTTGTAGGTATATTCGAGCTGCCCTGCACCGGTGGCATTTACCTTGCGATCCTCTCAATGATCACGAGTAAAATGACATTTGCATCGGGTCTTCCGCTCCTTATACTCTATAACATTGCATTCGTCATACCCCTGCTCGTGACCCTTGCCGTCGTATATTTCGGGATCCCACCGGAACGGCTTGAAAACTGGCGGAACGAACAACGTCTGATGATAAGGATGGTGATGGGTTTATTCATGATAGGCATCGGAATCATTGTCCTGTGGACGGCATATTATCATTGACCGGTCCACTTCGCCACGCCTTCCTCTTTTTGTTAATGAAGATATTTCGGATCCCTGGTTAGTCTGATACCGGACGGAGGCCTCTGTTGAATTCCCTGTCATTTTTATGTATCACCGCGATCGGAGGGGATTTCAACCCCCCAATATGTCCCTTTCCATCTGGATAGCAGGTGAACAGGGCTAATCTGGCACTAAGAATGAATCATTTCGGGTACGGTCCCTATTCCGACCGGGTCACCGTAGTGGCCGACCGGGGCCCCCGGAGCTATGTCAACCAACAAAAAAAAGATTACAGTTTTGCACGTGGCGGGAATACTTCGAAGGCAGGTCTCAACAAGCCGGAATTCATTAATTTCAAGGACATCGACAGACCGGTATGAGAAAACGCCCGGACGGAAATATCTCCGAAGGCAAAAACCTGGTCACCCTCAGGGAAGGTTTCCCTCTCCGGAACATTCCCGTTGTCGTTCCTCGCTCATCTCAACGAGGATCCCCATGATTTTCTGGATATAAACGGGATTTATTTTATGTTCTACTGCATAATTGAAGGACAATTTTAATACTTCCTGAACGCGGGCTTCGTCATGGACACTAAGCCCTTCCCCGATTTTTATTCTGACTATCTTTTCGGCCAGTGCCTGCCGTTTTGCGATCAACCTGATGATTTCCCGGTCAATGCGGTTTATCTCTTCACGCAGGGATTCGATGGACATACTAGTATGTGCGGAGGACAAGTGGTTAAACGTGATCATGAGCTGTATCTGGAAAATGAGATCGGTTGGTTGAAACAAGGGGCCCATGCCGGCATGGCTTTTACGTAATCTGCCATGATTCCCCGGGAATGAGATTAGGGTGGGTTGCCCTGATCACAGGGAGCGAGTGGGAAAATCATGTGCTTTCCCGGGGTTGTCCATGGCAGGATCAGAAGCAATAAAGAGATCAGGCATCCTTTGATCATGGGAATCTCATGTTGGAACGGATTACCAAGCGGGAACGTCATGACCTCTTTGTTGCATGGCTCGGTATTACCATCGCGTTTACCCTGGCAATCGTACTATCCGGTTCCACCGGGAAGATCGATCCCCTGTATTTCCTTTTCATTTTCGGAGTAGCAGCAATCACGGTGGGAATAGGTTTTGTGCTCCACGAAATGGCCCACAAGTTCACGGCGATGAAATACGGGTATTATGCCGAATTCAGAAAAGACAATGTCATGCTCCTCATGGCTGTCGTACTGGCAGCTCTCGTCCATATTGTCTTTGCGGCGCCGGGTGCTACGGTCATTTACGCCGAAGGGCTTACAAAGGAACAGAACGGGAAAATATCCGCTGCCGGACCCCTGACAAATCTCCTGCTCTGTATTCCATTCGGGGCATTGATCCTCTCGGCACCGTATATTGAAGGGATAATGGGGTCGGTTATCGGGTTTACCGGTATGATGGGGCTCCAGATCAACGCAATGATTGCCGCCTTCAATATGCTGCCGATCAGCATCCTCGACGGGAGAAAGGTCCTCGCATGGAATCCGGCGGTATTCATCGTCATGATAGCGGTTTCCATTGCAATACTGTATGTTTCCCTGACCATGGTTCCCCTGTATCTCTGATGGGCGGAGACCCTCATTCGTTTCAATGCGAATGGACTGGAAGCCTTCAATAGGTGGATAAACGTTCTCGTAATGAGACATATCCCCATTCTTTCTAAATCCGTAGCGTAAGCAACCGGGGCTCATGCCCGGATAGGAG
>DATKKE010000009.1:0-50278 GCA_035543455.1 Methanoregulaceae archaeon | reverse complement strand
GAAGAGGATATTCTATTACCTTTTAGAACTTTTTTTTTAAAAACGAAAAAATAATCTCAGAGGTAATTATTCCGCCTCAGCCACTCGACCTGTGGCCCGGTATAACGGTAAATAATATCGCACTTATCATCCTGGAAACTCCAGGGAACGACGATTAAGATATCACCCTCGCGAATCCAGACTTTTTTCTTGATTTTTCCCTTGATCCTTCCAAGACGGGTCACCCCGTCGAAACTTTTTACACGGATATGGTTGGCACCCATCATCAGTTCGGCCATTGCGAACATCTCGCGGTTTCTTTTCTGGGGAAGCCGCACCCTGATGATCTCCTCGCCCGGGGGCCCATGAGAGGTCTTTTCTGTCAGTAACTCATCTCCAGCTTTTTTACTATTCTTTTTCCAGTAAATCTGTTGATAAATGCAGAGAATTGGCGTTCCAAGTTTATATAATTTTATTGCCCGTTTATTTAATTCGGGAACATTATCCAATCTTTTTCCGTATTATTCATGTCGTGCGATACCTGTGACATAGATAAAAGGGATCCATGCCGGGAAGCAGTCTTTATCATTCCGGACACAGGGAAACTAGTAAAAAAGTAAAAAATTTTTGGGTCAGATTTATTTGTTTCCTGCGACTAAACATGCATGATCGAATCGGGATCAGGGGGCACGTTCGGGATGGCCAGGATCACTGATGCAAGTGAGGCGACCACCTGGAAAATCCAGGGAAATATTAACTACAAGCAGGGAAATTTTGAATATGCACTCATTTTCTACGAAAATGGTCTTAAAATAGACCCGGAAAATATAGACCTCCTGAATAATAAAGGCATGGCCCTTATCAAGCTCGGCAGGATAGAGGAGGCACGGCAATGCCAGAAAGCGATAAAGAAAATCAAGGAAAATAATCCCGGAACGGCCTTGGATCGGTCAGAAAAACCGAGCCAGTGCACGGTCAAAATCAAGGGCACAAACGGGATTGAAAGCGCTGTCAACCCAGGATCTCCACCTGCAACAACCGGGTTTACCGACAAGGCGCTGCTTGGTAAGCTGGAAATCACTGATATTGAAGAGAATATTGAATTAATAAAAAAAGGTATCGACAAGGTCAGACTTGGCAGGATAAAAGAAGCTAAGGATTGTCAACTCCGGATAAAAGAGATGGAGGAGAATATTGAACTCACAAAACAGGGCCTCGAGACGGTAAAACTGGGCAGGATCGAAGAGAACAGGAAAATAAAATTTATTGAGGAAAATCTCGAGCTTACGAGGAAGGGCCTCGATATGATAAAACTGGGCAGGATGAAAGAGGCGACATATTACAACCAGCAGTTAAAAGAGATCGAGGAACGTATCGAATCTGCCAGGAGAAACCTGAGACAGGTTAAACCGGGGGCTGAAAATGAACCTGCCGGAAATCCGGGAGTAATTGCTGGCGGAGGTTATACCCAAAAGTCAGCAGACGTTCCCGTCCCGATACCGCCAGTCATCCCTGTCATCCCTGTAAACAAACCGGAGTTCACACCACAGATAAAGGATATCGCCACTGCTATCAGCGAGTCCGATAACGATCGCGCTGGTAACCCGAACAGGATCATTTTCATCATCGTCATTGTTGTCATTTTAATAGTCCTTGCTTACCTTGTTTTTTTCAAATAGCAGCCCACCAATCCGATGAGACTTGCAGCGAGGATGCAATATCAGGGAACCCGGTCATTGACCCATCCCCCAGGGAGAAGAATACAGGGAATGCCACCATCAGCATGCGGTGAATCATTTGGAATACACGGATCTTGAAGGCAGGACATTCTAAAAAAACCAGGATCTTAACGGGATTCCGGTGATCCCTTCTTCTTTATATTCTCAATGGCATCGCTGGCAGCTTTTCGTACTGCTTCATCGGGGTCCTGTAAAGCTATTGTCAAATCATCAAGTGAAATGCCATCCTTATCGAGAATACCGAGCGCATGGGCAGATTTTTCGCGAACCTTTTTTTTAGGATCTTTGAGAATTTTCATGAGCGGCACAACAGCCCGAGGATCGCCAATCCCTTCAAGGCCGATAACCGCGCCCAGGCGGGCCCATTTATCCTCTGCAGATAACAGGAGGATAAGCGGATCAACGGCACGGGGATCTTTTAATTTTCCAAGCGATTGTGCTGCAAGCCACTGGACATCGACATACGGGTCATGCAGTGCATCGATAAGAGACGGCACCGCTCTGGTATCACCCATTTCACCGAGTATTTCTGCTGCCTTTACACGATACACGAGATATTTGCTTTTTAACAGACCGATATACTCGTTAAGCCGCAATGAAATGGTATCCTGAGCGTCAGGACCTGACTCGTGATTTCCCATTCAGCAACCCATATAATTCGTCTATATTAATTTTTTTTGTTTTTTTACCGGCGCCGGGGTTTCACATGGAAGGGAATAGGCCCCGTGCGATAACAATAAGGGAAAATTCACAATTTTATAATCACGCTTGGCAATAACGTTGAAATCCAAAGAATTCGATCCTTCACAGGCTTAATACTCCACGGTACATTACCATCATCGGGGGCCGATTCTACTAGGTGAAGCCCTATGGAGTACTGTTTCAGAAAATCATTAGTTATCACAGGATTTGCCAGATGTGACGGATTTATAAAAAAAGAGGACAGGAAATAGACCTCCTTTTTGCTTGATCAGTCCTCCTCCCATTCAGGGGGCTTCGTTTCCGGTTCTTCGGGTTCATCCATGCATTTCCTGGTCGCGAACCAGAGGATCCCGATGATAATAATCATGGATATCAATGTTGCGTCAATAATCGCCACTCCTGTTGTATGTATCTGGTCTGTATAGGTTGTGGCCGCCATATCCACACCAAGGACTGCGACGGTGTTTCCGTTTGATCCATTGACCTCGGTGTCGATCGGGGCATACCCCGAAATAAACGTGCCGTATTTATCGGTATATACCTGCTGTGAGGCCGTTGGCAGTGAGAGAGCCCCGAAAATCTCTTTTATATCAGGAGTTACATAAATGTCCCCAATTTTTGCGCTGCCTGCGGGATTCTCGAAATACAGGTCATCGGCAACAAAGGTAATGTTCTGGTCGCTGCCTACTTTCATGATATAGGCATTCACGATCCGATCATCCATGCTCCTCATCGTGTTGAGGTGATCAACCAGTACTTTGTATCGTGCGGATGATTCGTCACCAGGCTTCAGACCAGCGATGTCAGGGGCATTGATCTGAGTCGCCATAACGCCTGCGATAGCTTTCAACTCGTCACGCGTCGATTCCCTGATGCCATTAGCGGCAGAGTACAGGGAGAACATTCCCATCGCTGAAATTACCACAATTATTGCAATGGCACTTAACCCGAATCTCCAGTTGAATTTTCGTTTCGATTCCATTATAATCTCCTCCGCATGACGAAAACGAGCGAGACCAGGATAATGGCCCCGGCAGTGAGTACTGTCATTTCTCTGCCCGACTTGGTCGGCGTTGCGATCGGTGTGAGCGATGAGGAGACCTGTATGGTCCCGCCGGCTGCGACATTAACATTCGTCACGTAATTCTGGTAACCGTCTAATGTCAACATCACGGTATGCTGGCCGGAAGGTACGGTGGTTAATGTCGCTGGTGTATACCCCGTATAGGCATTATCGATATATATGCTGGCTCCTGCAGGGTCCGAACTGACCGACAGCGTCCCGTATCCCGGGGCGGGGGTAATCGTCGGGATACCCCCGGATGGTGTCAGGACGGCTGAGATAGAGGCCTGTGAATTGGAATATACCGTGACAGGAGTAGAATAGTCATTGTAGCCCGTCTGGGCAAGCCGGAGCGAATGGGTACCGGGGGCTACCCCCTGGATGACAAATCTTCCTTTCGAATCGGTCTGTCCTTTATAAGCGATATCGAAGTACACGTTCACCACGGGAGGACTTGCCTGGATTGTCACCCAGCCGGGGAGTGAGCCGGATACCAGCGTTGCACTCATCGTCTGGTACGAATTTGCACTCACGTAGACGGAATTCGTCCAGTCATTGTACCCGGATTTTTGCAGCAGTACATTATGATTTCCGGGATAGAGGGTAACGGTCAGGGGCGTGACACCCCGGTAACCGCCATCGACAGAGACCTGTGCACCGCTTGGAGCTGACGTAATTGAAACACTGCCGGTATCCCGTGGCGGCTGGGGAGATCGGGAAAGGGACGCCGAGAAATAACTGGTCTGGCCGTTGTTTACCGCGACATATTGGGAAACAGGCGTATATCCATCCAGTTTTGCAAGGATCGTATAGGTGGCCGGTGCGAGATTCGGTATTGTAATCGGTGAATAGCCCTGGAAATTACCATTCAGCGATATTGCTGCCCCGGAAGGACTTGTAGATGCCGATATCGCACCCGATTGCGGAGGGATCGGAGTGAGGTCTGCGTAAAAGTCCACGGTCTGACCGTCCGACGGCCAGCTCGTAACCTGGCCGTTATAGGTCTGGTAACCGGGGGCCTGGACGGTGAATGTCCTGAATGGTGTGCCGGTCACCGCAACTTCCACGGTACATTGCCTGTCGGTTACAGTACATCCGGCCTTCTGGTTATCGAAGGTTACCATTGCACCGTTCACGTTGCAATGGGTCGTAATCCAGCCTTTTCCACCCCCTATCGTAGTCGGAGGGATCGTGATGGTTACCGGTTCCGTCGTAGGAGGGGTAGTCGGTTCTGTTGTCGGAATCGTAATCGTTACCGGTTCCGTTGTTGGGATTGTAATCGTGACAGGTTCGGTCGTCGGGATTGTTATGGGCTGGGTTACCGGAATCGTCACCGGCACTGTCGTCACAAATGAAATGGTCGGGACTATCGGTGCGAGATCAAGGCTGATACCCTTATCTTCACCCGCATTGAGGGTGAATTCCTGCGTTGCCTCCTGATAACCGGAAAGACCTGCTGTCACGGTATGAACCCCTGCACTGAGCTGCAGTCCTATAAGGGGGGTGTGCCCGGCACTGGTCCCGTCGATCGTTACGGCTGCTCCCTGGGGTGTCGATGTGATACTGACCGAACCGGTATCAGGACCTACCCCTGCTGAAAATGATGGTGTTATTGCACCTGCTCCTGTCAGCAACAACACCACGATGAAAAACAACAGGCTTCTTCTCATGGAAATTCTCCCATATTCTGATAATCGTTCTCAACCAGTGAATATTTATAGCAACCTGATTTTCGCTTTGTAAAATCCGGGGATTTCAGATGAATTAAAACGGACCGAGCCGGCCTTATATTCCTCCCATTATGACTCCTGTTCAGCGGTTTCGTTATTCGAAATTATATTTCATAAGAAATAAATGCCTGTTAATTTCAAAATACATCTATGTCCGCCAGTTCCAACGACATAAGTAACCGGATCAGGAATTTACTCCGGTCTCATCCGCGGGGACTTGCAATAACAGAGATATCAAAAAATCTCCATTCAACGAGAAACGTAATTTCCAAATATCTGTATATGATGACTGTTTCAGGTCAGCTGGAAATGAGAGAGATAGGTAACACCCGGGTTTATTCACTTTCGCGGCGTGTTCCCCTCACCACCATGCTCTGTTTTCAAAAGGACTGTATTCTCATCCTTGACAATAACGGGATAATTGTCCAGGTGAATGATACCTACCAGAAACTTTGCGGAAGGCCTCATGAGGAACTCCTGGGTCTTCCGGTGAAGGGTTCAGCCCTTCCAATTATCGATGACCCGGAGCTTACTTCCCTGATAGGTCAGAATCATGGCCCGAATGAGTTTATGAAACAATTCTATGATGGAATGTCCGGTATGGACCGTTTTTTCAAGGTCCGGTTGATCCCGTCAGTTTTTGAGGGCGGGCAAAAAGGAATGACGATGATTGCCGAAGACATTACTGAACGCAGGGAGTACGAAAGAAAGCTTGAGGAGAGTGAAGCACGTTATCGTGCGGTAGTCGAGGATCAGAACGATCTCATCTGCCGGAGACTGCCAGATGGGACAATAACATTCGTAAATAATTCCTTCTCACGATACTTCGGGGAACAACCAGGGGATCTTTTAGGAACGAAATTTTGTCCCCGGGTTCCAGAGCCCGATTCTCATTTGGTTTCCGATGCATTTGGAGCGGATATCCAATCCTTTAAAAACAATGTATATGAGCAGCGAATTTATCTTCCAAGCGGAGAGATACGATGGATTCAGTGGACTAACCGGATCCTCAGCGACAAGGCGGGAGCTGTCTTTGAAATTCAAAGTGTTGGCAGGGATATTTCCGCCCAAAGAGACAGGGAAAGGGAAATCCTGATGAAAAGCTGCGGTATCGCATCTTCAGAATATGCAATAGCACTCTGGGACTGGAATGGGAAAATTTTCTACGTAAATGATGCATTTCTTTCGATCCTTGGCTATGCAGACGAACTGGAGGTCTTATGGAAACCACTCGAACAGTTTCTCCCAAGAGGGAATAATGAGAGTAATATACACCAGATCGCTGCCTCGTTAATGGCCAATGGTGAATGGGATGGCATACTCAGGGGAATAAAAAAAGATGGATCCTTGTTAGTACTCAAAATGTTCGGTAATATTTTGATTAATGATCGTTATTTTCCCCAACATGGCGGTATTGGGGTCTTTGTGCCGATGGGGGATGAGAATAATCCGGAACCAGAGAGATTAACGTTAAAGGAAACAAATCCTTCGAACTGTGATCCATGTGCACCACCCTCAATGGATTTATCCGAATTAATCAAACCCTTTTATCTCCCGGCATTTATCATCGATCATGAGAAAAATTTAATGGCATGGAATCAGCCAATGGAAGTAATCACCGGTGTTAAAAAGGAGGAGATTATCGGTACAACCGGGTACCATAAAGCCCTGGAATTATCTCCTGGTCTTAAACCGTTACTCATTGATATAATGGAACTCCCAGGGATAGAGATTGAAAAACATTTTCCCGATGTAAATCAGTTCGGAGATGCATTTTACTTCGAACGCCATATCCCATCATTACGCAATCAGCAGGGGACCTATATTCTCGAAAAGGCAGGGTGGATTATTGACGGTGCCGGGAATCCGGTTGGAATGATGGAAACCATTCAGGATATTACCGAAACCCGGCTCTCACATGACTCTCTCATGAACATGAAAGAAGAAATGGATACAGTACTGAACACTAAAATTAACCAGATCACGAGAAGAATTGAAAAAATAAAATAAAAATATCGCTAATTCTCCCATTACTTCTTAATTAACGGTTCTGTAGATTTCCTCACTTTTGTTTATGCACCACCTTCTGAATCTTCTCCCGGTCCATAGGAAAGGACCCCGGAAAGGGTTACTGAGCGTGATTCCCTTATTGTCATTATCAAGGGGGATTTCACTCCCTCCTGCCCCTCCCCCATCAGGATGGCCATTGGAAAAGGGATGGGCAATGAAGCGATAAATTCATTGTTCAGATCTCTCACTATCCTGACCGGGGACGCATCAGCGGCGGGGCAGAGCTCCTGGAGCGTCTGAATACAGATATATTGGTAACAAATTGAGAAGGGACTGGAATTTATTAATTTCAGGATGTCAACAGAGCGAATTAATGAGATGTCGAAAGATCCGTTAAAAATCTAAAAGTTTTAGGGTTGATTTTATCCCCCTTATTGATTCATAACGCTTCCCGGGCACTTGTTCTTCAGGGCGATCCGGGCTGGTACCAGTCCGGTAATGTGAAGTTTCCTGCCTTCAGATCATCCGGCCAGACAACTGTCGGGCGACATTCATTCAAAGCCGGGACGTAATAGAGCTGCTCCATGTAGAGCTCGAACGGGGCTTCGCGATAGTCCTTACTGAAGATAATGTTCCCACCAGTCATCGCCTCGATCATCTGGGGCATGCTCAGCTGGGAGAGTGCATTTTTCACCTGTTCTTTGTTAAGCGTCCCGGCATTTTCAATTGCCTTCGCAGCGATATAGGTGCCTTCATAGGTTGAGGCCCCCATCATATCCGGATATGTCCCCCACGTCGCATTATATTTCTCTTTGAATGCCTGCGCTGCATTTGCAACGGGTCCTTTCGGTGATGTGTAGGGAGAGAACCGGCTTTCTATATCCGAATATTCACCATATTGGCCGAGGGCCGTATAGTAAGCAGGGTCGTCATTGTTCTCGACAGCGAGGAAGATGGTATTCAATCCCACATCACGCCGGGCCTGCGGGATCATCACTCCCTGCTCATTCGGGAAAGCGGCGACATATACGACATCGGGTCCGGCTGCCTTTACCGCAGTGAGGAGGGTGTGGAAATCACCTTCGTTCGCCGTATACGGCTGTGCTGATACGAGATTGACATTAAGGTGATTATTGTTGATCGTCTGGTTCACGGCCGATAGTACACCCTTGCCATACGGACTGTTCTGATATATAACGGCCAGACGGAGCGGTCTGTCGGATGTGAAGTTGAATTTCTTGTAAATTTCGGGGCGTATCACCTGGTAGATGAAACTCGTCGTAAAATTACCATACGTATCCGTTGTCGGACAGTAGTGGAAGGTATAGTTCGTGTCGATATCGGTCCGGTGCGTGATGATGGGGCTCGATGCACCCGTTACAATGAAGGGGATCTTATTATCAGCAACGGTCTGCTGGTAGGAAGAAGTAACGGCACTCGAGTATCCGCCGACAAGGATATCGACATTGTCCTGGGTGATCAGTTTCGTCGCCGCTGTCTGACCCCCCTGTTGCGTTGATGCATCATCACCCTGGATCACACGGACCGGTAGTTTTTTGCCGTTGACAAGGACACCTCCGTTCGCATTGATCTCATTTGCTGCGAGAACTGCTGACTGCCACATGCTCTTCCCGAGATTGCTCGAGGGACCGGTCATCGAGACGATGACCCCAATTTTTACCTCACCCGGAGTCTGTTGTGCCGGTTGGGTACATCCGGATATTCCTACCGCGAGAAGGACGATTCCAATCAGAATAAGCAAACAGATCAATGGCTTCATGGGTGCCTCCCTCCACGCCGTTTATCGCTTTCCCTCATCCGATTCACTATGTGAGCTGCTTCCGGCCCGGTCCGGGGCCAGGAGCGATAAGAAATCCTTGTTTCAGAGATTCCAAACATGACAAAACACCATCCGGTAAACTCTTTAGAAAGCCTTCACAGGGGATCCGAAAATTTCGGGTCCCCTATCTAAAGAAGAAGAAAAAAACGTCTGTTATCTGCACCTGGATATCCTTACGGGTTCCCGATGTTACAGACATACGTTTACCAGATCAATAGTGTTATCAGCAGGATACTTAATCCTTGCTAATGGATGACATGGTGGCAAAGATCGGTGGTGTGATGGGTTTCGCGATACCCGTCCGTTTTACAATCCTCCGGAATTGAAAATACCGGGAGTAGAACAGGCATTGCAATGCGAGGGGAGGGATTTGAACCCGCGAACCCCTTCGGGAACAGATCTTGAGTCTGCCTCTGTTGGCCTCTTAGATACCCTCGCGCAATCTCTTTAATTTGTGCTCTGATTTTATATATCTTGTCCCAAATGGGATTATCAGGGTTTATCAGTAAAACCTTCCCCGTCAGTCGTATAACCGCGGTCAGTGATCGCACCAGCCCAAACAATACTGAACAGGTCAAGGTTAGTCCAGAAAACAAATTCCCGGATATCCATAATCGCGTATTACCGTATCCGGGTTTTATTCAGTTCCCGGGCTTTTGCAAAACACTCCATCGCTTCGGCATCCCGCCCAAGCTGCGATAAGACCATCCCCTTGTTATTCCAGGCAGAAATTTCCCGGGGATCCAGGTCAAGGGCCTGGTCAAAATATTGAAGGGCTTCCTGCAGCCTGCCAAGCTTTGCAAGGCATACGCCTGCGTTGCTCAAAACGACAGCCACGCCGGGATTGAGGGCCAGAGCCTCGTGATATGATTCGAGCGCCTCTTGGAACTCTTCTTTGTCAGCGAGGGCCACACCCTTGTTGTACCATGCTTTCGGATAGCAAGGGTCGAGCAGGAGGGTTTTCTCATAACATTGGACTGCCCTGTCAAATTCCTCCTGCTGGTAAAAACAATTCCCTGATAAAAACCACGCTTCCGCGTGATCCGGGTCAAGGTCTGTCACCCGCTGAAGGCAGTGGAGAGCGTCGGGGAACCGCACCAAGATATAAAGACAACTCGCTCGCATGAACCAGGCATCGGGAGACCGGTGATCAAGCTGAGTCGCCTGTTCACAAAACGACAGGGCTTCGCAGAAGAGCCCGAGCCTGTTCATGCTTCCTGCCATCGATACAAGTGCGGGGACGTATGACGGATCCCGAGCAAGGACCCTCCTGAACATCTGGACTGATTCATTGTACCTCCCCATCGATGCCAGTTTCGTCCCTTCGTCATACAGGCTGTCTGGTGGAGGCCCGGCGCTATCCATTACTCATCATAACGTATAGGGAAAGGACGGGATTATTAATCTACCCGATAAGTGACTACTATGGACCAAATGAGTATTTCAGGGGTCGTCGGACTCATTCTCATTGGCGTCATCGGGGTGTTCATCTTTACGGCCGGCTGCACAGGACTGTCGCCTGCTCCGGCAGAAATTTCCAACGTGACCGGCATCGTAGTTCTCTCTGACGGGTTCCGTGACGGTGAAACCATTCCCCAACAGTTTACCTGCCAGGGAGAGGATATATCTCCCGCTCTCTCATGGTCGGCAATACCCGCAGGGACACAGAGCATCGCAATCCTGATGCAGGACCTCGATTCACCGCGGCCGGGATTCACCCACTGGATCATGTATAATATTCCCCCGGTTTCCACGGGAATCCCGGGTAATATTACAGCCGTTCCGTTACTCCCCGACAGTAGCATGCAGGGAAAAAATGATGCCGGAAGAACCGGTTATAGCGGACCGTGCCCGCCTGCAGGAAACCCCCACCGCTATCTTATAACGGTTTATGCACTCGACAGGAGTCTTGACAGGTCCCTTATCCTGAACAGGACGGGTTTCGACAATGCCATAAACGGCTCGATTATCACTGAAGGATCTCTCACAGGAATGTATGGGCGAACCGGAGGCTGAAGGCATACAATACCGGGATACGTTTACATGAAATCGGCAAGGCCCATCTGCTGGTCCCCAGCCGTGCCAAAGGTGGACTCGATGGCCATGACAAGCACTTCTACTCTCTGCCGCGTATATTCAGATACCTTGTAATTAGTACAGATATCCTGCGACATGGTGAGGTATTTCTTCACGGAGCCTTCGTGAACGGTGGCGATGATATTACCGTTGCACCGGTTGCACTTTCCGGCAAGGGGCATACGGCGGTAGCTCGTATTGCACTTCGTGCATCTGAATTTCTGTCGTGAAAATGCGGTAAGGTTACCCATGAGGTCCCTGATGAAGTGGGTGTTGAGCACCCGTTCCGCCACATCGTCCTGGTCTACCGCCCTGATCTCTGCGGCGAGCTTGAGCTCCGCTTCAAGTTTTTCAAGCATGGTCTCGAGCGTTGTATAGGTCGACTCGAGCGGCCCCGCTGAGATATTGCTCGTTGGGTGGGTGAAAAAGAACCCTTCCATCTGGGCCGGGGTATCAAGCCTTCGTTCCACGCGATCGACCAGATGCTCAACATCTCTCGGTTGGGTGTACGATACTGCAGCCAGGTACAATTCGAGAGGATAGCCCGCGCCTACATCGAGATTATGGCTTTCCTTGTCTATTTCAGCAGGGTCGATACGGCTTGTAAGTACGAGGGGAGCGTCCATCGAACCGCCTCTTGTCTCTGGGAGAAACGATCGCGAGAAGTTGATCAGTCCGTCAAGGAGCAGCATAATGCAGTCCTCGTCCCCGTCGCACTGCCCGGTGTAAATGCCGTTGGCAAGCACGGTGTGGTCATCTGCAACAGTAACACAGAATACCCGGTCTTCCGGACCGGGGACCGGATCACAACTCTTAATCCGGTCGGATATCAGGTTCATGCCCTCGTCTACCGGGACCGGGTCGCCGGGTTTCAGTTCCATGGCCTTAATTTTCCGGAGGTACCCTAAGTCCCAGACGAGCATTGCGTGGTCCGGGGTGACGACAATTACTTTCCCCCTCGTCGTCTCGATCCTGATTAACGAAGCCGGGGCTTTATGGACGGAGACCGAGGTTATTTTTCTCAGGTGCGGGATCCCGTTTGTGTCCACGGCCCTGGTGTAGCAACAGGCTGCCGGGTCCGAATAATAGGTCCCAAGCCTGTCGATCCCAGGGTGGCTCAAATCGAAGTTCTCCATCACAAACCTTCGGATCGGAACATCCTTCCACGACTTTCCGTCATAAATACCGATAACCGTGTCGCCATGGAAGCAGTTCCTCCTCTTGGCTGCATGGAAAAACGGGTGTGCATACCCGACATTTGCTTTCGTGAACCCGACAATCCGTGCGAGCACCCCGGCACTGGTATGCGGGGCAAGCCCCATCACGAGGTGCCCAAGGAGATCGGATTTCGAATTTACCTGGTAAAAAGGAGGCAACCCGTAGCATTTCCCGAGGAGCGAGTCGATGAACCGGGCTACCTTTACCAGGTATTCTGCACAGGATTCTGAAACAAGGATATCCTGGGGACGTAATTCGACTACCTGGGAGGGATCGAGAAGCGGGGTTCCGAAAAGATCTTTTTCATATCCGAGCTTGTTCAGCTGGCTGACAGTCACTCCGGTCTCATCGGGCCTGAAATGCGTGAGAGGCAGATCGATCATATCGTACCTGACGGTGCCGTCCTTGAAAACAAAGAGCTCATGCTGAGCCCTGAGTACACCCTTGATAACAGGTTCTACGGCCTTTTCACGTGATATCATCCCCTTTACACCTTTCACGAGCTGTACCTGGTTTTCACGCGATCCAAGCGCCTGGATTGCCTGGGCGTATTCATCACGGATATTGATCGTGTAGGCGGCAGAACACACGATATCGAGATGGCATGCGGGACACTCCTTTTCTTCGCCTTCCCGGCCGCATTTCGGGCACCGAAAGACCGGATTCGTGTGTGCCCCGCATTCACATGCATTCTTTAATGTCATCGCCCCGCAGGAAGGACAACGTCTGGTCCCTGCTTCGACAATGATCACACCACCATCCTTATTTGCCACAGGTGCATGGGATGAAGCCTCCTGGAATGACCTCCGGGACCCTCCGGCTTCCCCGAGCGGAAATAATACATGAACTGCCGGGTCCATTTTTCGTGGTGCCGATTTCCCGGGCCTTCCCATTCTCCCTCCAATCCGCGTCCCTGCTTTCGACCTCATCTTCAGCCCCGACAGGTGCATTACCAGCGAGAACGGGTTGTCATCCGGTGCATTCTCCCAGGTCACGGTTTTTTTAAGGGTTTGATCGAGGCCAAGGCAGGCAAGGGGGACACGATAGTCCCTGATCACGATCTGTTCATCCCGGACGATATGCGGTACCAACGCCTCCTCAAGAATTCCTTTACAGATAAAATCGACCGGAATTGTCAGTCCGTCCTCTGATATCGTTCCCTTTTCTCCTATGTAATCCGCGAGCGTCCTGATCTGAAGGCAGGTCAGGTCATCCCAGTAGTACGTGAACCCTGGGTGGAGGTACCCCCTAGTCCTGGCCTGGGCCAAGGCTTCTGCATCAGATCCGGGTCTTTTGATGCCACCTTCCTGCAGCCACCATTCTTCACAGTATGCTGACGGGACAAGCGGGTGGTTATTCTCCAGGAATTCCCCAAAACTGATCAGGATCTCCCCGACATCGAGGATCTTCTCGATTTTTGGCTGGATTTCCAGTGCATCTTCTTCCCGGTCGACCCTGAGCACGCTCCCGTCTTTCAGCCTGACGGTCGGACCCTCTATCGAATCGACAGGGGCAATTCCCGCTGCTTTTCCCGGTCTTTCCGTTTTCATCTGGGTCCCGACCGCAAGAAAATTCCCGAGGATCCTCATGGTCGCAGGGTTGAGACCGGCAGCGGCAAACCCGGTATTCCGTGACCGCCCGAGCCGCAGGCGGAACCCGCCTTTTCTCATTGGGTAGGCGAAAACCGGCCTTCCCGCAATCAAATCACGTAAATATTTATCTTTAGGTTTTATTCCTGTTTCATTTCCTTCGTCATCGCTGCTCTTCGGTGTCCCCGTGATGAGCTGGTCCAGCCAGTCCCACCCGTCCATCTTCATTTTCCTGACGTTTTTCTGGACTTTCGGCGCCTTCAGGGCAAGCCCTTCGGCCAGAACCAGTGCCATACCGCCGCGGACGGTATTTGTCTCGACACGCGAAAGATTCCGGTACCCTGATACCTCCTCACGCTCGGTCCCTTCACCATCGATACAAACAGGGCAGTTACTCACGATGAGCCTGATCTCTTTATCACTCGGGAGATACTGGAGGTTCATGATCGAATTATACTGCCTGATCTCCTCGATATACCGCTCAATTTCTTCTTGTCTTGGAATATAGCGGTTGATTTCGAGCGCTCGCCGCACGTAATCTCCTACGAGGACCGAAAGGGCCTGTGCCGTCCCCCCGGCACTCCTGATCGGCCCGGCATAAAATATACGGAGGTAACTGGTGCCATCGTCATTTTTCCCGAGGCCGATTTTTGCGATTCCCTCGGTCGGAGCCGCTACGACCCCTTCTGTCAGGAGAGCCATGGCGGTGCGGATCGAGTGGTCCAATACCTCTTCACTGCTCGTCTCGCCGAATTTTCTTAGAACAAAATCGTCTCCGATGCGGAGGGCTACCTCTTCCCTCGACATGGTCGCTTCCAGCTCCCTGATACGGGAAGCTATTCCCTTAATGTCAAGAAGGGCTTCCACCCGGTCTGCCAGGTCGTTCGCTACAGGGATTTCCGGCACTGTCTTCGGATCAATACCCTGCTCCCGCGCAAGCCTCGCAACCCTCATTGCTTCTTCGAGCCCGTTCTGGAGGCTCTTGAGGTAATTCTCCATGGCAGGTGAGACCCTGAGCATACCAGATTCATGAACAGGATGGGATTTATCTCTTCGGTTGATGGCCTTGCGGGCTCAGCCCTGCTTCTGTCCCGCCTGAATCCCAGGGTCTTCGTTCTCAACCAGGCCGGCTTCCATCAGTGCCCCGATACCGGCCTCATCCATTTTCCAGAGGGACAGGTACGCACACGTGCTCAACAGGGGATCGTCATCATGGAGCAGTTCCTTTAACGGACCGATGGCCGGCTTTCCAATCCGGCACAATGCTTCTGCAATAAACCCGCGCAACTCCGGATCTTCATGGGAAAATGCCTTAATAAGAGGCTGTATCGCCGGTTCGCCGATCTGTCCGAGGGCTGCGGCGGCGTATTTCCGGAACCCTGCCGTCCTGTCGTTTTCCATCGCAATGATCAGGGGTTCTATCGCAGGCTCGCCAATTTTTGCAAGGGCTGTCGCTGCATACCACCTGAAATCGTTATCATTATGCTCGCGCATGGCCAGTATGAGGGGGTAAACGGCGGCTCCTCCTGAAGCACCCAGCCGGCGGACAGATTCGTGCCGTATCTCGATATCGTTAACTTCCAAATCCCTTATCAGGGAGTCTGTATCTCGTTCCTGTTCTGTCATGTTCATACCAGGACCGGGAAGTGCGACCGGTCCGGTAACTCCTGTTAGTCCTCTTGCCTGCCGGAAAGAAATTTTTTTCGGATTCAGCCGTTGAGGTTGTGGTTTCCCCGTTATTCTTTAATGCCAGGTTTGTTTGCCGGAGGCACAATACGGGGGTCATCGCCGCAGTAAATCTTTAATTGTTTTTTTCTTTCTCAAAACCGGAGAGGATATCGCGAATAAGAGGTTTGAATGTGGGATCTCCGGTATTTTGAAGGGCTTTTACAAGATATTCGCGCAAATCATTCTCGGAAAGGGAGATTTCCCTTAAGACCGATGCCGTCATAGTCCCGGGGCCGGCCTGGTCAGTGGCTGGCTGGTTTCCGGATTCGTCTGCGCCAGCCTGGTTGAGTATGAGAAGGAACCTGTCCAGAACATTTGTTTCGGCTCGTTCCAGGGATACCAGGGCTTCAGATCGGACCCGTTCATCTTCGCCTCCAAGCGCCCTGATAAGCGGGGCGATTGCCCGCGGGTCATTAATCCTGCCAAGGGATGCCACTGCCGCTGCTTTAGCTTCCGCTGTTCCCTGCTCCAGAACCCGTATAAGAACGGGGACTGCAGGTTGTCCAATCAGGGAGAGTGCATAGGCGGCCCTTCCCCGGACATAAGGGTCGACATCGCCAAGGAGGTGTATCAGGGGCTCAACCGCCCGTGGGTCTCCGATATCGCCAAGTGCAATTGCCGCTTTCCATCGTACGTCCTCGTTGCGATTGTCGAGCACGCTAACGAGCGGATCGACTGCCGGTTCGCCGATCCGGGCAAGTGCCTCGGCCGCTTTCCATCGTATTGCACTGTAACGGTCAACGGTAAGGACGTGAATGAGGGCCGTGATGGCAAAAGGGTCCCCAAGTTCTCCCAACGCCTCCGTAGCATTATACTGGATATTGATATCATCGCTTGTCAGGGCCCGGATAAGCCCCCGGACGTCCTTTTTCTCCTTCAGCCGTTTGACATTCAGATAAGGCAGGAGGCAATATTGTGCAATGCCCAACGTACCTCCGATATCGTGAATATCCGACTTTTTGGTTTCCCGGCTTTCAGCGATCAATGGAACTTCCAATTCCCGCTGTTGCCTCACTCGTTCAGCAAGCAACGCACTGGTGCAGCCGGCAACCAGCAAAATGCCTGCAGAAACCATCGCGTCAGGTGAAGAAGATCCCGAAGTGATAAATGTGGTTAAGAGAATCCCCGCGCCCAGTAGCACCGCAACGGGAACACCGCTCCTCCCGAACCATATCCCGGCTGAAAGGACAGGAATGAGGGATACCAGGGTAAATGCGATATCCAGACCCCGGTTACTCGTGAAACCTGTGCCGATCAGGAGCGCGATGATACAGAGCACCAGTATCAGCACGATCCTGTTCCTGTAACCGGGATTGTTATTCCGGGAGACCATCAGTATGGTTTTCTGCCTATCGGGATATTAAAAGGAGTCGGTTTCTTCCAATATTTCGAATATGTTCCCGAAGGAATCTTTATGCCGTGGCTATATCGATGCACTCCCGGATAGTACCTATCCGTGCGAGCGCACCGCACATATTCGGGACATACGCAAACGCTTTCCCGCTGTTCACCATTATTGCCCGGAAATTATCCATGCAGGGCGAGACCACCATGCAGGTATCGGTGAACACCCGGGCACCACTTCGTTCTATTGTTTCAACATCACCCTTTGATGCCGTCTTAACGGTACCAGACGTAAAAATGAGTACCGGTATCTTCACCTTTTTTCCCCGCAATAAACGGGCTGCCGTCGATAACTCGTCCTGAGAACAATGCGGACATCCGATGGCCACTGCATCCACCGGGATATCGGAAAATACCGACCGGATTGCCTCCTGCCCGATATGAATGGTCTCAAGATGTTCCGTATCGTAGGAAAATACCCTCGCATCGGGCGTGATGCCTTCGATATGAAAAAGGGCAACGGCACCGCTTGCTGCCATTGCGGCCCCAAGCGCCTTCATCTGGTCGCGGCCCGGGCGAATGCCCCGAAAATACGGTATCCTGTTACCTGCTTCTTTCCCGGCCAGATAACCAAGGGCACCATACCACGCCGTGTCCTGCCCTGCGTCTCCATCGACGGTGAAGACGAGACCGGGTTTTCTGTTCCCGATGATGTGAAGGCCGTAAAAGGGGGTTTTCCCGATAACGGCAGCCGCCAGCGCCCCCGGACCACCTTCGCGGTTCGTTCTTGCACCGATTACCGAGTTTGCATAGGCGACTGCCGATGACTCGGACCAGGCGATATGGTCACCGAACTGGGTGATCGAATTATAATAAGGGGTGCAGGTGCACTCGAGCCTTACACCAAGGCGGTCATAGGCGTTTATCACCTCGGCCTGCTTTTTTGCAAAACCGGGTGAAATCCCCATCTCCCGCCAGCGCTCGCGATCCATTCCTACCGGGTTGAGCACTGTCGGGACCGCGACACGGGCTTTTAAGGTGTTCAGCCATTCAAGCCCGTATTTTCCGATCGTTTTATACGAGGCCCCGCTCACCTGGGCGCTTCGTATAGGGACCATTCTTTCCGCGCCAAACACTTTACCCAGAGCGACGAGCATCTCCATCATCATCCGGGCTGTATCCCCGAACTCTCCGGAAAGAACCAGCTCATCCTCGCGGTCGAGCTCCATTCCTGTTCACCACCGGGCCCGGAGAAACTTCTCTTCTCTGCCCATCTCCATCGTCGCGTCTACCCCGACCTTCACATTCGTCCCGTTATCGAGCCTGCACGGATCGAGGCTGGAGCCACGGACTCCCGTGATTACCATGACATCCTTATCGGCACGGACCCTGGTGGCGAGGGCGAATTCCACATCTTCCGGGTTTGAGATGTCGATGTCATCGTCCACCACCACAACGTGTTTTAACGATGTATGGACAGCAAACGCTGCCATGATTGCATTTTTTGCATCGCCTTCGGTATTTTTCTTTATCTGGATGACGGCATGGAGGTATCCGCAGCCACCCCGCGTCAGGCTGACATTTTTTACGTCAGTAACACCGGCAACGGCCCGGTATATTTTCGGTTCATAGGGCGCTCCCATGAGGAGTTTGTGCTCATTACCCCCGGGCAGGATTCCATGATACAATGCCCCCTGTTTTATGCGCATGCCGGTGAACCTGATCACCGGTTCATTCCTGACAATATCATAGGTGCCGGTAATGTCAACGAACGGCCCTTCTGCATGCCTCTGGTTGCTGATGTACCCTTCGAAAACGATCTCAGCGTCCGGCACAAGAACACCATTCGGGCATTCCCTGACTCCGATCTCCCCGCCAAGAAGTGTCGCTGCGAACGATAACTCATCGCCCCATGGGACTCTTGAACAGCTCGCGAAGGTGACGGCCGGATGTACCCCGATCGTCATGGCGACGGGCAGTTCCTTTCCCTCGGCCTGGGCTTTTTTCATCAGGCTGTGGGTATGGCGGCCCTCGACCAGTCGGGCTGCGACATGGGTCCTGTCAAGCACGAGCATCCGGTGTATTGAGGCATTTTCAACGTCCCCGAATTTTGAGAAAATGATACCGGCCGTGATGTACGGCCCTGCATCTTTCGGGAAGTGAGTCATGACGGGCATGACAGAAAGGTCCGGGTTGCTCATCGATATCTTCCCCCGCCCGTTTACCTTACCGCCGCAATCTGTCGAGGACAGCTGCCTGACGATCTCATTCTCTGCGATGCCAAGCGCAAGGGAGAGAGCTTTCCTCGAGGCTGTCACATTCATTACTGCAGGCATTCCGCCCGTATTATGGAAGACAAGGAGTTTATCCGTCCGGGATGCCATTTCAGGCGCCTGTAGCCTGATATCAACCTGCTCTTCAACGTCGGTAACCTCTCCGTTGTCACGCATTAACCTGATAAACTCACGCATCGTACCCACCCCAGCGATTTTCGATGTGATGATTGACAGAAAGGTGGTCAAGGATCCTGGCAACCACCATGTCAACGAGATCATCAATAGTTTTTGGGTGGTGGTAAAAACCGGGACTTGCTACCATGATCGTCGCTCCTGCCTCATGTGCGGCGAGCATATTTTTTAAATGGACCCTCGACAGGGGCATTTCCCTGGGAACCAGTATGCAGGGCCGTCTCTCTTTTAAGCAGACATCGGCAGCCCTCGTAACGAGGTTATCAGAAAAACCGTTACTGATGGCAGCAAGTGTCTTCATGGTACAGGGTACGACAACCATACCGTCATACCGGAACGATCCGCTGGCTATCCCGGCTCCCATGCTCTTCTCTTCGTGGTACGTGGCATCGTAACCCAGGAGGTTCACCCCTTCGTACTGTGCGATATCGCGTGCCGTACCGGTAATTATAATATGGACGAATGCCGCCGTGCAGAGCTCATCCAGAAGGCGTTTTGCATAGATCACGCCGCTTGCGCCTGTAACACCCACTACATATGTTTTCTTCATGGCTTCTCCTGGAGCCCGGGTTCGGTCCGTTTCTTTGTATGTATATTCTGGAATTTTATTTCTTATCGCCTGTTCAGGTCATCAGTGAGCTGACATGTCTGCATACCAGTCCTGGTTACCGGTTCTTCCATTCTTTAGGTTCACGTTTGGGGAAAAGAACTTATGCCCATCTGGATGGGCTATCAATCGCCATTCTTAAAGGCGTGCAGGATTCGCTTTCCGGACATAAAACGGATTGGTTTTTTTATCCGTCCATGACCAGCCGAAGGCGGGAATCAGCGGATTTATGGTTTTGAACACCAGGAGCCCTGAAAATGGAATCATGCAGGCAATAACCAGATGAAAGAAAAATTTATGATTTCCGGATTTTTCAGCGGTTTTTCGGGATGTAGAACCGGAAGCGGAACTCAGACTCGTCAAGAGCCTTACCCCCCTGGTAACCCAGGTCGGCCCGCATCGCCCGGATGATCACGTTGAGAATGTTGAGCTCCTTTAATACGTCATAGTCCCCGTCAGGGCACTCGTTTAGGAAATCAAGGAATTCATTGGCTGTTTTCAGGACAGCGGGATCCGCGACGATATTCATGTTGTCGAGTATGTAGGCGAGGCGCATTTTTGCCCTTGAAACCCGGTCAGGCTCTTTTCCCGCGGTGTTCAGGTCGGTGACTGCATGGAAGAATTCCTGATATACTTTCAGCTTGTGCCGGTCTTTGATCAGCCTGATCTCCCGGGATTTTGTGTAAAGGCCTGTGATACATATGATTATTGCGACACCAATTATCGTCAGTAAGAGAAACATCCAGTCATCGGTCATAAAAACCCCCTTGTGTTCACATGTTATGTGATAGCTATTTAGTTTTCCGTTTTCTTCCGGACAGGTACTGCGGCTGACAGGTGCCTACAGGGGTAATTTATCCTGTTTGGTCAGCGGTCTTACATGGAGAACCTCCATGGCCGCGTTTCCCACCTCTTCTGTTAGCTTCCGGGGACAATAGACCCCCAGCCTCCACTGCTCGAGGCGATTTTCGTTGAGGGAATTCAGGAGCGGAGAGACCTCCCCGAGGTCGACCACCCGGTGACGGTTCTTCACCTGCACGCGGAGAGACATTCCGGTCGGGAGAGCTGGGATATCAACAAGCACCTCGGACGGGTCTGCCCCGGTTTCTTCTGCAATTTCTTCAGCAAGTTTCTTCCTGGACCTGATGCTCCTGTATTCGGAGAGCGATTTCGCATTCACCTGTTCGCTGCCGACATAAAGGGCCCTCTTGAACAATTTCCTGTAGTAAATACGGTTGACCAGCGAGCTGGTAACAGAGTTGTCTGATGTACGGAGTGCATGCATGCAGGACGCGTCATCCATGACTAACATCTGGTCGATAATGTGACGGGGTTTATTGTGAAGGTGCTCGAATACGGCGATATCAAACATGGTTTCTGCAATCCTGCTCACGTGATGATAGTATACCGCGGGTCGCATGAGTGTCCGTGCGATTAACAACGATTCGGCTGCATTGATACCCCCTTCATCGATAACGATCCCGTCTTCGGTAAGGAGGGTGCTGCGCACCAGGCGATCGGAGTCAACCGTACCATACGGCACCCCGGTGTAATGCGCATCTCTCCGGAGGTAATCCATCCGGTCTACATCAAGGTCGCCATAGATTATACCGGATAACCTGTGCATCCCTTTGAGGACATCTTTCAGCTCCCCAGTATCAACGGAGGACTCACCGATTACCGGGCCGAGAGCAGGATCGTCCAGTCTGTCATATACCTCATGGTGGGACCGTCCTGTGAATTCTTCCATAACAGGTTCTATGGAATGAGAAAACGGCCCGTGACCAATATCGTGAAGAACCGCCGCGACCATTATGAGGCGGTTTTCTTCCGCGGAGATGCCGAGCTGCCTCGACATCATTCCTGCAAGATGCATGGTGCCAAGCGAATGTTCGAACCGGGTGTGGTTCGCGCCCGGGTAGACAAGATACGAAAATCCGAGCTGTCGTATATACCGAAGCCTTTGGACCGGTGCGGAATCAAGGATCGGGATAATAGATTTATCAACTTCAACGTACCCGTGAACGGGGTCCTTGATTGATTTCATGACCGCCCGGTAAAGAATCTTGATATAGAACAGATAAAGGTATGGAGTAATGATCACGTTTCTTTCGGGCGGGACGGGTACGCCGAAGCTTCTTCAGGGCATACGGGATCACATCGGGGATGACGAGATCGCAGTGGTCGTCAATACGGGCGAGGATATCTGGATCTCCGGGAACCACCTGTCCCCTGATATCGACACGGTGATGTACCTTTTCCTCGGCATTCTCAATACCGCCACCTGGTGGGGAATTGCAGGGGACACCTTTACAACGCACGAAATGCTTAAAAAATTTCAGACCGATGAGTATATCGCGATCGGGGACCAGGATCGTGCAGTCCAAATCGCACGGGGGGAGTTGCTGAGAAGAGGAACGACTCTTACGGATGCTACCCGGCAACTCTGCCTGCAATCGGGAATCAAGGCATCAATTCTGCCCATGACAGATGCCCCCGTAACAACGATGGTCCGTTCGGCAGGAAAACTGATGCATTTCCAGGAATACTGGGTCAGGCACAGGGGGTCTGTTCCCATTGATGGAGTCGAACGGGTCCCGGACCCGCCTCCACCGGCAACCGGACAGGTCATTGAAGCGATAGAAAATGCCGATGCTGTTGTAATAGGGCCCAGTAACCCGGTCACCAGTATTCTCCCGATCCTCGAATGCGTTGGTACCCGGTCAGCGCTTAAGGACAAGCCTGTTATTGCAGTCAGTCCTTTTATAGGCAATGTCCCATTCAGCGGCCCGGCCGGGGCTTTGATGCAGGCCGCAGGATTCGAACCTTCATCCCGCGGCACCCGCGAACTATACCGGGATTTCATCGATGTTTTTATCCAGGACGTCCGGGACCCGGTCGAGGTATCCGGTTCCGTGCGTTTCGATACGATGATGACAGACAAGAAAAAAAGCTCTGATCTCGCCGCCGAAATCTTCAGGATTATCCGGGATTATTAAATCCGGGACGGCTGCAAGGGACTGGTCTCGTGGCAGGAACAATAAACAGCCAATACGGAGCAAGGCAGGTCAGGGAAAAGCAACTTTTTCCAGGCATGGAAAGATCAGATTAAAGCATCAGATCTGCCAATAGTAATAGAGCCCCAGAGCCCCTTAACCATGGAAACCCCGGGAAAAAATCACCAGGAACCGACATCCGCCGAAAACATCCTGCTCGGCCTCAATAAGGTATTCCCGATTATCAAGCACCTGTACGGAGTCAGGAAAATCGGCATTTTCGGAAAGTTTGCCCGACGGGAGATTGAAGATGCCGAACATATCGAGCTGCTCGTAGAGTTTTCGAAGGGGTTCGAATCCTACCGGTTGTACCTTGATCTCATGCAGTACCTTTCGGAACAGTTGAAAACAAGGGTTTATCTCGTCACATCGCGGGTATACCAGGAAGGAGAACGTCCGGATAAGCTTGAAACCTCCGATATCCCGGTTCCCGGGGACCCGTTACCGGTTCTGATCGGGAATTTCGAAATACTTATCACGAAATGCGAGGGAGTCTCTGTCGAAGCATTTTCGAGGAATTCAAGTCTTCGGAATTTTGCGGAAGATTGCCTGGAAAAAGCTGCACTGCTTGTCCGGGAAATCAGCCCTGATGTGAAAATCTCCTGGCCGGGAATCCCCTGGTGTGAGATCGAAGCGATCGGGGCCGATATTGCCTGTTCGGGGTACCCGGCAGATCCTCACATGGTATGGTATTATATACATGCAGATCTGCCGGTAATCCTTGGGAGCCTTCACAAACTGGCTGTTACCGGGATTAAAAGTGAAAAACCCTAAAATCAGGCTTATTTTAAAAATCAAAGCATTATAGATGCGGTTTTTTTCGCAGTCAAAGGTATTTTCTTATAAAGGCCGGTCCAAATAGCAGACCTGAGCGTGTAATCATGAGACAACGAAATCGTATCCTGTTCTGCATCCTTGTTCTCCTTCTCGCGGGGGCACTGGCGTATGGCTGCCTCGGAACCGGAGCTTCCTCATCGGATGGCCCGAAAAAGTTTAGTTCGTCTGAGGAACTCGACCGGTATGTGAGAGAACATACCAGTCAGAACTCGTTTGCCACCGATATGATAACCGGTGTCAGGCAGGCCACCGGTTTGCCGGTAATGAAACAAAGTATCAGTAATTCACCTGTTCCTATGGCTATGCCGGTATCCTCAGGGGACGAATCCTCTGACGCCAGTATGGGTAATGGAGCACTGCACGGTGGAGCCGGATCAGGTACCTCACCGGACTATTCCCAGACCAATGTGCAGGTGGCCGGCGTTGACGAGGCGGATTTTGTCAAGAACGATGGCAGGTATATCTACCTGGTCAATAACGGTCAGCTGGTAATCGTCGATGCATACCCGGGCAGGACTGCAACTATCGTGTCAAGGACCGACCTCGAGGGGACTCCAACCAACCTGTTCCTGAACGGAGACCGCCTCCTTGTTATTTCGGACGACTTTTCTTATGGAATTACCGATTCCGTCAGGGGAATTAAACCGGTATATTCCACCGGACCGGAGACACGGGTAGATATCTACTCGGTTGCTGACCCGGGCAGTCCCGAACTCGTCGGAGAGTATTCAGCAGACGGCTCATATTTCGATTCCCGGATGATCGGTGATTATGTGTACGTTGTTTCAAAATCTCCCGTTATTCTGACTCATGAGCCCGTCCCAATGCCCGTGATAAAAAACAGGGAAACCAGCATTATGACTCCGGATGTGTATTATTTTGACAATCCTGACCAGCAGTTTGTCTTCCATACCATATCTTCGGTCAACATCAAAGACCCGGGTCGTATCGAGGCAAAGGCGTTCCTTCTCGGCTATTCGGGCACGCTCTATGTTTCTCCGGGCAATATGTATCTCAGCTATCCAAAACCCGTGGAGATGAGACCAGAACCAGTCTGGGGATTCGATGGAGAGCTGATTCCCCGAACATCGGCACCGGCACCCGGAAAGGTCCCCGATCTCTCCCAGCCCGATGTGATGGACCGGTTCAACCGGATGACTGAAGATGAGAAGCAGGCTTTCATACAGAATGTACAGGGAACCGGCAGCTGGCAGACCTATGAAACCGACCGGACATCAACGGCCATCCATAAATTCTCCATCGACCATGGCAGGATCGATTACATTGCCGAAGGAATCGTCAAAGGGAATCTCCTCAACCAGTTTTCGATGGATGAATACAACGGGAACCTCAGGGTTGCCACGACCTCCGATGTGATTACCCCGAGGAATTCCTACCAGTACAACAACGTTATCGTGCTCGACCCGGGGATGAAGGAGGCAGGCAGCCTGACTCATCTCGCCATGAATGAAAAGATATATTCCGCGCGGTTCATTGGAGACCGTCTCTACCTGGTCACGTTCAAACGAATGGACCCCTTCTTCGTTATTGATATGTCAGACCCCGGTAAGATCCGGGTCCTTGGAAAACTGAAGATCCCGGGATATTCGGATTATCTTCACCCCTATGACGATACCCATATTATAGGGGTCGGAAAAGAGACCGGGACAAATTCCTGGGGTGGCGTGTCGACCCAGGGTGTGAAGGTTGCAATATTCGATGTTTCCGATCTCGATCACCCGAAACAGGTCTCCACCTACGAGATCGGCGGGCCTGGCAGCGATTCCCCCGCACTTCGTGATCACCGGGCATTCCTGTTTTCGAAGGAGAAAAATCTCCTCGTAATACCGGTCAGTGTCGTCAACCAGTACAAGCCTTCCGTTCAGCAGGGACCGATGGTGCCGCCCTACCGGCAGAATACCTGGCAGGGTGTGTATGTGTTCGGGTTCACCCCGGAGTACGGGATTGCTTTAAAGGGAACCATCAGTCATTCCGACCTGCAGAACGATACACCGTATTACCAGGTCCCCTCCGATGTCACGCGGTCTCTCTATATCGGGGATGAACTCTCAACAATTTCAGACCGGTTTATTAAAATCAACAGCCTGAACGACCTGAACAGTACCCTGGCAACAATAGATCTCGCTACCCGGGTGAATAGTTCTTTTAAAGCGTGATCGGGATAGATCACGGCTTTTTTTCATTGATTTTTTTATAAAATTCTCGGATACCCGCGTGATATGATTTCACCATGGGCAAATTTATCCCAGAATAAGGGATATATTACAAAATAACAATCTTCAGTCTTTTCGACGTATCCGGACGATAAATGCGTATGAACTCGTACATCAAAATGACCGCACACACGTGGTTTCAATGAGCAGCCAGTACAATCTTTCAGACGACCTCAATAACCTCATCGCTCATGTCGAAACCGTGCTCGGGACAGGGATCGTCCTGCGCAGGCAGGACAATGTCCCGGAACAGGGAGTCCTGATCGATGATTATACGTTTGGCAGCGGGAAGAACCTGATTATATTCTCGAGCGGCGACCTAGGTATGCTCAAGGATTACAGCATTGCAAAAAATTGTCTTATTTTACTCTACAAGGGGGTGGCAGTCCAGAAAGGGACATATCAGGTCCTCTCTTTTGACAGGGCTACCGCGGTCTCGGGGATGAAACAGATCTATCTCGACATCCTGAAGGACGAGAATACCCGCGTGCTCGCAATATCCGAGAAGAAGAAGATGATATGTTCCCTGTACCAGCTCTTCCGGAATACCGTCTCTGAAATTCCGTGGTCGATCCTTGCAAACATTAATATTTCAAAGCAGTTTCCCGCAATGAGGAATTCACAGGTCTATCTCCTCTTAAAGGAGAGCATGAAGGAGATGCACAGGCTGGAAAACGAAAATAGATGCCTGCCCCAGAGGTATTATGTAATGAATAACGGGATGTATTACGCCCGGGACATTCTCCTTTCTTACTCTATGGCCGAATACCGCTTAAACCCGGTCATCAATATTCCGGAACTGCAGAAATTCAGGGCACTCGATATGAAAGAGATGATGGACAGCCGGTGGAGCCGCTCTCACTGGTACCATACGAAAATCGTAGGAGACGCGATGGCAAATATCCTGAAACTTACGCTCACCGCAGATTTCAGGGGACCGACAGACACAGGATTATACTATGAAATATCCGAATCCGGTAAAAATGTCATCAACAGGTGGCTGGTCATGATGGCGATGCAGGACTGGTACCGGTGGGACACGCCCGGGCATTTGCGGGGAGCGTTACAGGAACAATCGGAGATTGAAAAATATGCTATAGGAGAGATCTTTTCCGCATAATAAATCTTGTTTCTCTGCTGTCTTTGTAAATCCGGGACACCTATACCCTTACGGCTTCCCATAAAAACCATTACCTCTCACGTGCCATATCTACAGGATTTGTTATGCGCACCCCCATATGTGCCGTTCGCCCCGAAACAGGGACCGCTGAAATCACCGGCTGGGTCCACGAAGTACGCGACCTCGGTGGTCTTACATTCCTGCTCGTACGGGACAGGACCGGTATTATCCAGGTCACAATACCGAAGAAGAAGGCACCTGAAGCGGTCCTTTCGGCAATAAAAAACGTATCGCGCGAGTCCGTTGTCCGGGTGACCGGTGCGGTCAAGCCAATAGAGAAAGCACCGGGAGGAAGGGAGCTTATCCCTTCGGAATTTGAAATAATCAGCATGAGCGGCAGCCCGATGCCCCTCGATGTCGTGGAAAAAGTACCGGCTGATCTCGACACCCGTCTCGATTCGAGGTTTCTCGATGCCCGGAGACCCAGGGTCAGGGCGGTTTTCCAAGTCAGGAGTACGGTGATGCAGACTGCCAATGAATTCTTTTATTCCCGTGGATTCATCAATATTACAACCCCGAAGATTGTCGCTGCTGCGACTGAGGGAGGGACAGAGCTGTTCCCGATCGCTTATTTCGAGAAAGAGGCATTCCTCAACCAAAGCCCGCAACTCTATAAACAGATGATGATGGCGGCGGGGTTTGAAAAGGTCTTCGAAGTCGGGCCGATATTTCGGGCGGAGGAGCATAACACCACAAAGCACCTGAACGAGGCGACATCGATCGATATGGAGATGTCCTTCGCAGATCACCTGGCCGTCATGAAACTTCTCGAAGAACTGGTCGTCCTGGCTTATTCACGCGTCGCAGATCAGTGCGGCGATAATCTTGCGGTACTCGAAATCAACGACTTTACTATCCCCAAAACGCCATTCCCGAGGCTAACTTACGCAGATGCAATTGAAATTGCAAAAAAATCAACCGGCGAGGATATCAAATACGGGGAGGATATCGGCACTGCGGCAGAAAAAGCCGTCGGAGAGGAGATGGGAGAACATTATTTTATCACCGACTGGCCGACAGAGATCAAACCGTATTATGCCATGCCGTACGAGGACCGGCCCGAGATCTGCAAAGCATTCGACCTCATGCACCCCCGTATGGAGTTATCGAGCGGAGCACAGCGTGTCCACCAGCACGACCTCCTTGTCCACCAGATACGTTCAAAGGGCCTTTCTGCAGAGAGCTTTGAATTTTATCTCACGCCATTCAGATATGGCATGCCACCCCACGCCGGGTGGGGACTCGGTGCAGAGCGCCTCGTAATGACCATGCTCGGGTTGTCGAATGTCAGGGAAGCCGTCCTGTTCCCGAGGGACCGGCACCGGCTTGTCCCATGAGCAACCGCCCTGGTTTCGGTGTTCTCCTGCCGACGACCGTAGTAGGCAGTTATCCGGTCGTTAAGGGCCGCGATCTTCGGTCACTCTTCGATCCCCTCCATTTTTCAGTAAAAGTTGCGGTCGGGGATCAGATCGCCGCCGGGATTGATATTATCTCTGACGGCCAGGTCAGGGGGACCATGATCGAATCGTTTACTGCGAAAATCCCGGGAGTGAGGGGACAGGATGTGATCGGGAAAGTCCAGCCGGCCCCCGGGCCGCTGACAGCCGGCGATGTAAAATATGCCCTTTCAAAGTCCAAAATGGTGAAGGGAATTATTACGGGACCATCGTCCATTGCTTATGGATTACATATCGCGACCCCGGTATACCGTGATCGGGGAGAACTTGTTCTCGATCTCGCATCGGTTCTCGCACAAGAGGCAAAAATACTGTCCGGCCTCGGGATCACGATCCTCCAGATCGATGAACCGATTTTTTCAACGGGCGTTGCGGATATCGGCCTGGGTCGGCAGGCCATTGATATGATCACCCAAAGGACTGGTATTCCAACTGCAATGCACGTTTGCGGTGACATTTCCGGGATTATCGATGAACTTTTGAAATTTCCGGTCGATATCCTTGACTTCGAATTCTCCAGGAATTCAAAGAACCTCGGGCTGTTCGGGTCCCGGGAGCTTGCAGGGAAGATGATAGGATTCGGCTGCGTCGATTCGACAACCGAGGACATCGAGAGCATCGAAGAGATCAGGACCCGGATCGAGCACGGCATTGAAGTGTTCGACCCGGGCTCGATGCTCATCGACCCTGACTGTGGCCTCAGGATGCGGAGCAGGACTGCTGCATCTGCCAAACTGACCCACATGGTCGAAGCGGTGAAACAGGTCCGCCGGGAGATCTCCTGAATAAGAGCCCAAGATTTTTACGGATTTATCTCAATAACGTCACGGACCTGATAATTTTTAAGCGAGATCCGGGTTGATAGTTAGTTCTGCTTCGCGAGATGGAACCGGAACTGAAATCCTTGTATGGTTGGGATTGAATGGAGGTGATAGGAGTTTCCGCCTCTCATCAGCTGCCTGAATTCATTCAGCAGGAAGATGGCGACCGTTCAGGCTATATTTTTCTGAATTGCTTTCGTCTTTGCTGAATTTATAGTATTTCCTGTCATGCACACAGAGAATTCCGTCATCGGAAACCCACCTTCTGTGTTCTTTTTCGATGAATTTTTCCATTCCGTTATCTCTGATATATTCCAGATTTTCGGTTTCGCTCATGCCATAGCAGGTCCTGGACCGGTTATCCAGTTGCTTTAATCGATCGCAGGGAAACTCAGCGCAGACGAAAGCAGAACTTGATTTCCCGCTTGTTGCAGGGCCGCAACTGGCAATTTAAGATGGTTTTTCGTTGGTTTTGTCCGATGAAACCGCACCCCGGACTAGGATTATTCCTGCGTACATGTGCCTTGCAGGTTCCGCAATCATCCCGCAGCGTGCAATGAGTTTTTCCCGAACTACGGGCCTGTTCATTATTTTCCACCAGAGAGACAACGTGGGCTGAGAGTCGGTATATGTACACTACGGAGATCCGCCTCGCCGGTGTAATCAAGAGGAATTCATTGTAAGGATTGGTCGCATTTTATGAACAATTCTATACAACCCTCGACGTTGTCGATAACTCAATACCTTTTTCATTGATAAGGAAGGGGATAAGCCGGCGCGGGACAGCCATGCCTTTTAACTTGTGAACTGCGAGCTGTCGTTCGATCTCGTTCATAAAAATCACTTCCTTCAGCTCGATAACAACATCTGCAGATCGTACTATCCTCAATTCAGCTGTCTGGGGGAGCACATCAGGATAGTGGACAAACATGATATTCGCTTTTTCCGAGAGGACGAGGTCTCTCGACCTGAGGATCAGGTTCACGCCGGCATCGATACCGTGTTTGAGAACGAGGGTAGATATTGAATCCACAACAAGCCGCTTTCCTTTGAGGAGCGGGACAATGTCTTCAGGGGCCAGCCCGGTACCTGATACCATCCCGGGTTCCACTTCCGCATCATACATGATATAAGTGCCCTCTTCACCCTCCGATTGCCAGAACTGCCTCGCCATATGGTCAACTCCCGACAAAGGGATACCTGTCACGAGGATCGTAGTCCCGACAGGAAAACCGCCTTCAAGTACCAGATCAAGACCATTGATCCCTGTTGTCCTCTTATTTTCCCTGGACAGAGAAGTAGAGCCCCCTTACAAACTATAGCTCGGAGATAATAATAATGCTTACCCGGATTCCCCTTCCCGACCGTATTTTTCACGAAGCGTGCGTCTGAGTAGCTTCCACCCGTGCATACGGGGTAACGACTCCGCAAAGAAATATTTCCCCGGGACTTTATACCCGGCAAGGTGTTCCCTGCAATAATAATCGAGATCTTCAGGATCGGGGGTACTACCGGGTCCGGCAACAATACAGGCCGCCACCGTCTCACCTTTTCGTTCGTCGGGGATACCGAAGACTGCAACATCCGCGACGTCCGGGTGCTGGACAAGGACGTTCTCGACCTCGGTCGGGTAAACCTTCCACCCGGACATAATGATCATGTCCTTTTTCCTGTCCGTAATGAAAAGTATCCCCTCTTCATCGAGATACCCGATGTCTCCGCTCAAAAACCAGCCGTTGTCTAAAAATACGGCCGTGGTCGCTTCCGGCATCTGCCAGTACCCGCGTGCGACTGCCGGTCCCCGTATTGCAATCTCCCCGGTTTCCCCGGTCCCGAGTTCTCTCGTGGCATCTCCCGAATCGACAATCCTGATTTCGGTATATCCTACCGGGACACCCACGCTCTGGTAATTTCTTGTGAGATGGGGGTATTCGGGAAGGGTAGTCGTCCCCGAGCCGATGACGATTGTTTCGGAAAGACCGTAGGAATTGGCGACAGGAATATGGAACCTTTTATCGAACGCCTCCCACACCGATGGCAGCAACTGTCCACCGCCCGATATGATTACCCTGGCATATCTGAGCTTCGTTTCCGCTCCCCCAGGGCTGTTCATGAGAGAATGGATTACCGGGGGCATCCCGGCAAGGACAGTTACCTTGTAGTGCTCTGCAAACGCGAGGTAGTTGTCTAAATCGAACCGTTCCATCATCACCCATGTACCCCCTGCCCTGAGCATCGCAATTCCCCAGGAGATCCCGACATGCCCCATCGGATAAATACCGAGATAGACGTCGTCAGGGAGGAGGCGGAGGGCTTCCCGTTCGGCATCGAGGGCGGTTATCCAGTTCCCATGGGATAACATCGCTCCTTTCGGCCTGCCCGTAGTGCCCGCCGTATACTGAAGGTGGCAGAGATCATCCAGCGCGCAATGTCTCGCCCGGAATCCTTCTGCACGGGCGCTGAACGAATCCCATGAAACGGCACCATTGGACTGTCCCCTGACACAAAACACATGCTCTAGAGCTGGCGCTGAATCCCTGATTTGATCAACAAAGCGGGCACCGTTTGTATCGGTGATAATAGCGGAGGCACCTGCATCCCTGACGGCGTGAAGAAGCTCCTCCCCGCGGTAAACACTGTTGGCCGGAACGGCAATCGCACCAATCCGCCACAGGGCGAAATAACTTACCAGGTATTCAGGGGAACTATCAAGGTAAATGCAGACTCTCTCGTCTTTGCAGATCCCAAGGCGGGAAAGCCCGTAGGCAACCCGGTTCATCTCGTCCCGGAGCGTGCCATAACTATAGATTGTTCCGGTCGTTGGCTGGACCAGGGCCGGTTTCGCCGAAGGGACGCTTTTTGAATCGAGGAGTGTCGATACATTCGCCATGGCCTGTATATTCCCAATTAACAAATTGGGACGTTAATTTATAAAGGAGTTCATTTAAACCGATAGATTCCTACAAAATATCATCAACTTGCCCGGGGCCCGGCCCCCGGATACCGGTAAAATAAAAAGAAATTACTGGTATTCCGGTGGCTGGACTTCTTTCGGCAGCCCCCCCTTGAACGATTCCTGTATTTTCTTGTACCATTCCCGGATGTTCTGATTCATGGTCGGATGGATTTTCTGCTTGGCGGCTTCAAAATTTTTCATGCTGATCACCGTGCTCTTCTCCCTCAATGCGAGCATCCCGGCTTCCCTGCAGATAAGTTCGAGATCGGAGCCCACGTATCCTTCGGTGTTGCGTGCCAGTTCCCGGATGAACCGGTCGAGTTCAGGGTCATCGATAACCAGGTTGTTCTGCTTTAACAGTTCGAACAGGAGTTTTCTCCGGTAACTCCGTTCCAGTCCGCCGGTCTCTTTTTTCTCTATGGTCCCGATAATTGTCCTCAATTCACCGGCCAGTACCTTCCGGCCGGTTCCAAGGCCCTCCACGAGGCGTTCGAATGCCGGTTCATCGAACCCTTCGGTCAGTTCGAGTAGTTCATAACAGACCGATCCCTCGATCGGCATGCGGCTCAGGTATATCTTCAGGATCATTTCCCGGTCCTTAACGTCGGGTTCCCCGATGTATACAAGCCGGTCAAACCGTCCGGCCCGGAGAAGTGCCGGGTCGATGATATCGGGGCGGTTCGAGGCCCCCATGATGATAACATCCTTGAGTTCCTGCAAGCCGTCGATTTCTGTCAGGATCTGGTTTAATACACTGTCGAGGAGGTGAGAATTCTGGCTGTCTCCGCGCCGTGGTACGATCGCATCGAGCTCATCGAAGAAAATGATGGCAGGTGCTACCTGTCGCGCTTTCTTAAATATCTCTCTGACTGCCCGTTCACTCTCTCCCCAGTATTTCGAAAGGAGTTGCGGCCCCCTTATCGCGATAAAATTTGCTCCGCTCTCAAACGCAACCGCCTTTGCGATAAGGGTTTTTCCCGTGCCCGGGGGCCCGTAGAGGAGAACCCCCTTCGGTGGCTGGATACCCAGTCCTTCGAAGCGGTGCCGCTCGGTAAGGGGATATTCAACAGTTTCCCTGACCTCCTGTTTTGCAGATTCGAGGCCACCGATGTCTTCCCATCTCATATGGGACACCTCGACGATTACTTCCCGCATCGCACTCGGACTTACGTCGCGCAATGCATTCCGGAAATCCCCTGACCGGACCTGGAGCGTATCCAGCATCTCCTGTGGTATCTCTTTTGCCTCGAGATCGATTACCGGGAGGTACCTGCGGAGAGCACGTATTGCTGCCTCTCTTGCCAGGGCGGCGAGGTCAGCCCCGACAAAACCATGCGTCTGCTGGGAGAGTTCTTCGAGTTTTACGTCCTCTGCAAGCGGCATCCCCCGGGTATGAATTTTCATGATCTCGGTCCTGTCGATCTCGCTCGGGACACCTATTTCGATCTCCCGGTCAAATCGTCCGGGTCTCCGGAGTGCAGGGTCCACGGCGTCAACGCGGTTGGTCGCCCCGATAACAACGACCTGGCCGCGTTCTTCGAGACCGTCCATCATGGTCAGGAGCTGCGCTACAACTCTCCGTTCGACCTCCCCGGTCACTTCTTCTCTTCTCGGGGTGATCGAATCGAGTTCGTCGATGAAAATGATAGACGGCGCATTGGCCCGTGCCTCTTCGAATACCTCCCGCAGCCGCTGTTCGCTCTCGCCATAGTATTTGGAGATGACTTCAGGACCCGCAATTGAAATGAAATGCGCCCCGCTTTCGCTCGCTACGGCCTTGGCAATGAGTGTTTTGCCTGTACCCGGCGGCCCATAGAGGAGGACACCTTTCGGGGGTTCGATCCCGAGTTTCTGGAAGAGTTCCGGATGACGCATCGGGAGCTCGATCGTTTCCCGCAGACGCTGGAGTTCATCCTTGAGGCCGCCGATATCCTCGTACGAAATCCTCTTCAGACCTTCGAAACCCGCGGCCGGTTTTTCAGAAAATTCGATTATGGTATTCTTCGTGATGATGACAGCCTGCTCGGGTTCGATATCCACCACCTTGTAGGCGACGATCTGGGGCTGGATGAACGGAAGGCCGATCATGATCGGGATCGAGTCGTTCTTGACCACGGGAAAATCCACCAGGTTATTGAGGACATGGGGATTGTTGGCGATGGGAATGTTTTTCGGCAGATCCTCGGGCGGGGCAAGGACCACCCGTTTCGCTTCGATCTCTTCCTTGAGTGTTGAAATCTTGATCGTATCGCCGATACTGACGCCTGCATTCATCCGGGTGAAATTATCGATCCTTACTTTATGCTGGTTCCAGTCCTCAAGCAGGGCTCGCCAGACCTTAACAACCGTCCTTCGTTTTCCTTCGATGGCTACGATGTCACCCGGGGATATTTTTAAAAACAGCATGGTCTCCGGGTCGAGACGTGCCTTGCCACCACCCTGGTCACCAGGATAGGCACTGTCTACTTTGAGGTGGATCTCTGGCATGTCTCAAAGATCATATATGCAGGGATTTATAAGTAATGTTAGAATCATGCGATATCTCCTCTTCAACGCATTTCACGGTGCCGCTGGTGACATGATCACCGCTTCGCTCCTGTCGCTTGGGGCAGACCAGGAACCCGTCAGGAACGCTATGCAATCGGTAGTTACGGAACCTTCGATTCGTCTCGTCACGAAAAACGGGATCCGGGCGATTCAAGTAGACACCCATGCATCACCCGAAAGGAGGACCCTCGATGAAGTAATAGAAAAGGTACGGGGAGCGGATGCTCCTCAGGCAGCCATCGATCTTGCATTACGGGTTTTTAAGAGGATTGCCGATGCCGAGGCAATGGTCCACGGGGGAAAACCTCATTTTCATGAAGTCGGGGCCGATGATGCCATCGCTGATGTCATCGGTGCCTGTACTGCCCTCCATAACCTGAAACCAGACGCAGTTTCGGTCAGTGAACTTGCCCTTGGGGGTGGGACCATACGGACAGGTCACGGGATCCTGCCCGTTCCGGCACCCGCAACCATGGCTATTCTCTCATCCTCGTGCATACCGGTCAGGTTCGGCACACCGGCGGACGGCGAGCTCTGCACGCCGACAGGGGCCGCTCTTCTTGCCGAATTTTATACCGCGTCTCACAGGGGGTCTGGTGTATGGGTTGTCAAAGGGGTTGGATACGGAGCGGGAACGAGGGAATCAGAAGACGTCCCCAATGTGCTGATGGCCATGTTGCTTGAAACAGAAGGTGATATGGCAGGAGATTCGGTTGATATTCTCGAGACTACTGTTGATGACGTCAGCGGTGAAGTGATCGGGAACACCATCCGGGTACTGATGGACCTCGGGGCCCGCGATGTCAGTGCAATTCCCTGTATGATGAAAAAGGGACGTGGGGGATACCTGGTCCGGGTAATCTGCAGGTGTGAGGACTCGGGAATGCTGGCAAAAGCCATGGCCGAGCAGCTCGGGACCCTCGGGGTCCGCTGCATCCCATCAGTCCACCGGTTCATCGCCGATCGGACCGAGGAGGTGGTCACGGTCGATATCGCCGGCAGCATCAGGGATGTCCCGGTGAAATGTGGCTGGATAGATGGGCGGTGTTACATGCTGAAAGCAGAGTTCGATGCCGTCAGGGATATCTCGGCCTCTTCGGGTATCCCGGCCCGCGAGGTCGCAGTCATCATCGAGGAGCGTGCGAGGGAGAAATTTATGAATCCTCCGGCGGGTGAACAAAACGGAACAGGAACGGGTCCCAACAGGTAGCCCTGATATCGACCTTCTCCTGCACGGAGGGTTCGAACCGGGCACTATTACCCAAATCTATGGAGAGCCGGCATCGGGGAAGAGCACGTTATCGATCATATTTGCCGTCACCTGTCTGAGATCAAGTAAATCCGTGCTTTTTTTCGATACCGAGGGTTTTTCGGTCGAACGGTTCTCACAGGTAGCAGGGGATGACGCCGCCTCGCTCGCTGAAAATCTCTACATTTACGAGCCCAATGATTTCGACCAGCAGGGGATCATGATCGCAGGGACCGATACGGTACTGAAAACAAAAAACGTGGGTTTGATAATTGTTGACTCGGCTACCGCCCTGTACAGGACCGATCTTTCGAGGGGAAAAGATGCGATGCAGAAACTGACCCGGCAGATCGTCCATCTGCTGGGCCTCGGCAAACGGTACGGGATCCCGGTAGTGGTAACAAACCAGGTCTACGTGGATACAACGACCAATGTCTATATGGCACTCGGAGGTACAGCGCTTGAACATATATCCAAGGCAATTATACGCCTGACACGGGCGGAGAACGGGTTACGGCGAGCGACGCTCACCAAGCACCGGTCTATCCCGCCAGGAGGTTCTTTTAATTTTGTCATCACGGGTGATGGGATAAAAAAAGTTGATTAGGTGCCAATCACCCAGATTATTATTAAAAATCGGTTTCTGTTGAAATCCTGAAATTAATAAAGGTATAGTCACATTTCAGCGACCAATTTCTTACTCTGATGGACCCTCCTTGCGCCAGCCCTGCCCCCTTTGGGGGCGGGGGCGCATACGATTCTTTTGTATTATCATGAGCTGATCCTGGTAATACAACGTCATCGCAACGATCTGAACAATTATCTTTCTGCTTCATCACGCCTGTAACCTTTTCCAATGGCTATCCTGATGGGGGAGGGGCAGGGAGGGGGGGTGAAACCCCTCCTGCCGACGTAAGGTATAAACACAGCGAGGAATTCAACAGAGCGCGCTATGAGCCCTTTTGCTCATAGATGCACATGAAAAAGAAAGGGTTATTGACTCCCGGTCTGACTTTTTCATACCAGCCAAAAAATCAGAAGGTTATTTCACCGGTAAATACCGTGCTTGCAGGGCCCTCGAGATGTGTCTCTTTGCCGAGCCTGATAATGAGCGGGCCCCCTTCCGTGTCTACATGCACGGTCTCGCCGACCAACCCTGCTTTGTGGGCGACAGCGGCACTGGCCGTTGCACCGGTTCCGCACGACAGGGTCTCCGCCTCGACACCACGTTCATACGTCCTGATTCTAATGGAGTCTTCTCCATTTTTCTCAACAAAATCGACATTCGCCCCCATCGGAAATGTCGGATGGTACCTGATCCCCGGTGCGACCGTCTCCAATGCGACAGATTCAACGCTATCAACAAAAATCACAGCGTGCGGGACACCCGTATTGACCGCGAATACCTCATAACCGGCAATAATTTCTTTATATTCTCCAGTCCCGGTGGCAGGGATGACGCTGCGGTCGAACGCCGGATCCGTCATCAGGACATCTGCCATGAAATCGTCATCGATGTACCGGATTGTAACGGGTATAAGACCAGCTTTGGTCTCGATAATGCATTTTTCCCCGACATGATGATGGTCAAAGGCATATTTCACGAAACACCGGATACCATTGCCGCACATCTCTGCCTCGCTCTGGTCAGGTTGAAACAACCGCATCGCTAAATCCCCCGTGGATTGTGCTTTTGACAGGTAGAGAACGCCATCCGCCCCGATACCGAAATGCCGGTCACAGAACGAGCCCGCAAATTCCCCTTTCATCGGATCGGGTATGATAACATCGTCATATTCGTCAATCAGGATAAAATCATTGCCATTGCCGTTCAGTTTGGTAAATGGTATTTTCACTGTATCAACCTCGCCGGTTCAGCCGGTTCCCCATAGTTTAAGTGCCTGTTCAAGCTCGAAATGGTCTTTGGCATATTCAGGCGCAGGGATTCCCGCCATAAATGCATCGACGGCCTGCCGCATCGCCTTCGCACCTGCTGCGGTTCCTCCCGGATGACCGTGTATTCCCCCGCCAGCCTGGAGCGTGATATCGGTCCCGAGAACGGATAGTTCTCTGGAGACTTTTCCCGGGTGCAACCCCCCGCTGGATACCGGGAACGTGGGTCGGATACATCCATACTGTTCAGTGAGTACGCGGTTGTCGCCAATCACTTCTTCTGCCGCATGTGCCATTTTCCCGCTTACCGTTCCCGTATGCAGCTGGTCGCCCCCGAGCATCCTGACAAGCCGGGCGAACGGCCGCATGGCAATACCGTGTTCGGGATTCCTTGTCATTGCGGCGTGCATTGTCCTGTGAACATGGATTGGGACTTTTACCGACTGGTTCTCCCCAAGTGCCTGGAGTGCACTGAACCCTGCAGTAATTACGTCCACCATCACCATATTCGCACCAAGATCAATTACATGCTCGGCCAGTTCAACAATCCGATCCCCCCGCGTTGTAATATTGACCGCATAAAGCACCTGTTGCCCTGTTTCATCCCGTGCCTCGTCGAGGCTGTCCATGACCTTCGGCAGGCGTTCGTCGATCGGGCAGAATTTCTGGTTCGTGAGCGTCTCGTCATCCTTGATCAGGTCGACGCCACCGATCGCGGCCTGGTATGCGACCGCCGCAGTATCTTCTGGTGTCAGGCCAACTTTGGGCTTGATAATCGTCCCGACATGCGGCCTTTTATTAGTCCCAACTATGCGACGGACCCCGTGGATACCGAATTTAGGCCCTTTGAAGGGAACCAGGTTTTCCGGCAGGTCGAAATCGAGGAGGCGGACAACTTCGAGCCTCGAAAGTCCGAACAGGTTCCCGGCCACGACGGAAAGGTACTGGGGAATATTCCCGGGTTCAAAAATTTCACCCGGGTAGCTGATTTTCGCAAGGTATCCGGGACCAGAAGCATGCACATCGAGGACGACGCCATCGAGTCGCTTCACGTAATCCATTCTCGTCGATATACCGGTCCAGGTTCCTGTCGTCTCCTCATCGGCCAGTGCCTGGGCAGCTTCCCCAGGAGATGTACCCTTTCCCGGCCTGAAATAGTATGTTGCGATTACATCTGACATGCCTGACGTTCACCCCTAGTCATGGTGTTTCATCCCAAATTCATATTTGAACTCCTGTATCTCCCAGTGAAGATAATCCCTGATAATGATATAGGCCATCTGGGGAGGAATCGCCCCGGCCTCGGTTACGATGAGGTCGATATATTCTGCCGGGGTTACATCGAATGCAGGGTTCCTTACCGTTACCTGAGGTAATTCTTTTGCAATCTGATCGGGGAGCACCTCTCCCGCAGGGCGTTCTTCTATCTCGATCATTTCCCCAAGAATTGTTCTCGGCGCGAATTTGTATGTTTCGGCTGCAACAAGGAAACTGGTCCTCGCTTCATGGGCGGCAAGGGCGATCTGTGAAGTTCCTATCTTGTTTACCACTGCCCCGTTCACGGCTACTGCATCAGCCCCCGTGATGACCAGGTCGACCCCGTTGATAAATGAACGTACCGCCGAATCGACGATGAAATTCGTCTTTATCCCGGCATCGTTGAGTACCCTGATCGTGGCCAGTCCCTGGTTCCTGGGCCTGACTTCTGTTGCAAAAACGGTAATATCTTTTCCTTCCCGGGCGGCCTCGATAATACACGACAATGCGGCTTCGGAATTGCAGTGTGTCAGGATGGTATCGCCATCGCGAATATGCCTGGCCCCGATTTGTGCTATTCGTTCTACGGCGTCCCGCGAAGAACCAATAAATTCATTGGCTTTCTTCCTGATTGCCATTCTGGCCCCTGCAACCGAATCTTGGCCAGCCATGGCATCCATCACGATATGAACTGCATTGGGAAGGGAGACGGCGGTTGGACGTGTACTGACAAGCGATTCAGCAGCAGATTCCATTTCTTTTCGGAAGCGGTTTATATCTGATGAGTCCAGGGACTCTGCATGGTCGGCAAGGGCTTCGACCGCAGCACGGGCGATACGCCCCGCTCCCCTGATCTCCATGCTCTTTATCTTCTTCCGGGTTTCAGTAAGAACCATCCAGCTTCATTCATTCAAGGATAGCTGACTAAATAGAGTTTATGGGGAGTTATTTGCCATGTCTGTCGCAGTCGTATTTGATAGTGCGGGTACCCTGCTTCACACCTACCGTGTCGCCAAAGATGTCCTTCACAACGAACTGCTTCCCGGCGTTGAAACGACGATGCTGACATTCAGTTCACCGGACAGGGTCCTCGTTGTGGTGCACATTCATTCGCGTGACGTGATCGAAGCCTCTCCCGGCCTCCTTCTTTCGCAACTCCTTCTTGACCACAATGCAGGGTTCGGGATCAGCTGCACGAGAAAGGTTATCACAGCCGAAGAGATCGGGGATATGCTTTATAATGACAAAACAGCCATGGTCGGTGACCTTCAGCAATGCATCAGAGACGTCTGGAGAACCTGCAGTCGCGAGGCAGTCGTGACCATGAACAGCGGGGTGATCCTCAACACGGCGCTCCATTGTATCGAATATACGGTCACCACGGGCGGCAGGCCGTTTGAAGGAGCGAAAGAAGCAATCACCGCCCTGCACCGTATGGGAATCCCGACATTCATCGCATCGGGAGACCGGACCGCGAAACTGGAACGTATTGCAGATTACCTTGGTATCCCCCGGGACAGGGTATACGGCGTAGCGACACCTTTAGTAAAGGCCCAGATCGTAGCCGACCTCAAGTGCGAATACGATACGATCGTGATGGTAGGCGACAGCATCAACGACCTCTGTGCCATGAAGATGGCCGATATTGCAATTCTAACCGAAGAACAGGCAGGGGGAAAGACTGAAGAACTGTATCAAGCTGCGGAACACGTCGTGAAGAGTGTTTCGGAAGTTGTCGAAATCGTAAAAAAATTACAGGCCCCGGGATCTGCCTGACACCTATATAAAAGGTAATATGCCACTACGCTACATTAGCTAATCAGGTGATGAATGACCCCATTAATATCCGTAGAGAACCTGTGCATGGATTTCGACGGAAAACGAGTCCTCGATACAATATCTTTTGAGCTTTCCGAGGGAGAAATACTGGGAATTATCGGAAGGAGCGGCGCAGGAAAGACTGTTTTGATGCAACTGATGCGCGGTGTGGAACAGCCCCCCACGAGTGGTTCCATTATTTATCACATCGCTTCCTGCGATACCTGCGATTATGTCGATGTCCCCAGTAAAAGAGGCCAGTCCTGCCCAAAATGCGGAGGAACGCTCAAAGCGGCCGATATAGACTTCTGGAGCGACGCAAACGAGGCGATGAAACGCCGGATAATGAGCCGGACTGCAATCATGTTCCAGCGGACGTTCGCTCTTTACGGTAATGACAGGGTCATTGAAAATGTCCTCCATGCACTCGACGACATCGATTATCCAACTGAAAAATCCATAGGCCGGGCGGCAGACCTCCTCGACCAGGTGCGTTTATCGCACAGGATGATGCACATCGCGAGGGACCTTTCGGGCGGGGAAAAGCAGCGTGTCGTCCTGGCCCGCCAGCTTGCCAAGGAGCCTTTTGTCCTGTTTGCCGATGAACCGACCGGGACACTCGACCCGGAAACGGCCAAAATCGTGCATTCCATGCTCCTCGATGCCGCAAAAACAAACGATATGGGCATGGTCGTCACGTCACATTTTTCCCAGGTTATCGAGGACGTGGCTGACAGGGCCATACTCCTCGTCGACGGCAAAGTAGCAGGGCTAGGGACTCCTGCCGAAATCATTGCGAAATTCATGAAGGATTACAGCGACCAGGAACATTATGAAACTCCGGAATTCGGTGAAAAGATCCTGGCCGCACGGGACGTGATGAAACGGTATATCTCTGTCGACAGGGGCGTGGTGAAGGCAGTGAACGGGGTCACGTTCGACGTTTATACCAGGGAGATATTTGGCATAATCGGTAAGAGCGGGGCCGGGAAGACCACCCTGTCAAGGATTATTGCAGGGATCATCGAACCCACGTCCGGGGAGATGAATATTAAAATCGGGGATGAATGGGTCGATATGACGAAACCCGGAATCGAGAACAGAGGGAGGGCCAAGGGGTATATCGGCCTGCTTCACCAGGAATACGACCTGTTTCCCCACAGGACCGTACTTGACAACCTGACCGATGCCATCGGCCTTGAATTCCCAAAAGAACTTGCAATCCGGAAGGCTGTTATCACGTTACGGATGGCCGGGTTTACCGAGGACAAGAGCAGAGACATACTTGACCGTTATCCTTCGCAGCTCTCCGAGGGTGAAAAACACAGGGTCGCCCTTGCCCAGGTCCTCATACGGGAACCGAGGCTAGTTATCCTTGACGAACCGACAGGGACAATGGATCCCATCACTAAACTCGATGTAAAGCACTCCATCATGCATTCCCGGGATGAGATGGATGAGACCTTTATCGTAGTCTCGCATGACATGGAATTTGTACGGGACATATGCGACCGGATCGCCCTGATGCGGGGCGGTAAGATTTTCATGATCGGGAAGACCGCCGAAGTGCTGGCCAGCCTGACCGATGAAGAACGCGAGGTCATGTCCAAACCAGCTGCATGAACGCCGGGTAATCCGATGATCACGATCCACCTCGATGGGGTACCGCTCGAGCTCGCTGACGGCACTACCCTCGGATCGGTAATCAGGGTCCCGGATCCGGAGTGCTGCGTGGCGGTCATCCGCCCCGGTACGCAGGAGAGAGAAAGAACCGAGAATATTCAGGTGACAACAACCGCCGGGGAGATGACCGTCGAAATTTCTGTCCCCGGTGTGATTCAGCTTGAAGACGGGTCATTTGTTCGGGACCTGAACCTGCACTGGGAGGATCGCTATTCTGCTGCGTTTGGTCCATTTTCACGCGAATTCGTACCCGCTCGCAGACCACATCTCTATGAACGCGGCGACGTTATCCTCGGATGCGGGGGATATGATCCGAAACAGTCTTATCTCATCTTTTCAAGACTCCGCCATTCGGCAGACCATGGTGCCGGGGCGGAGGGAGGAGTGATCGGCCGAGTCATTTCCGGTCGCGGGATAATCGATCGGTGGCAGCCTGGAGACCGGATCACCGGCATTGTCCCGATTATTGCCTGGGCAGATACGACCCGATCCTTCACAACAACCGATACCAGCCTTGTACTCGATGACGGGATGCAGATTGTGAGCCATGTAGAAATGACCGTTCAGGGCTTTTCCCGGGACCATATCGAACCTGCGGCCGCTACAAGCGTGGAACACCTCCTCCTTGCAACCGCCACCGGGAAATTCAGGGTTGCCAGGGCAGCAAGCACCCACGTTTTCGATGGTACATGGTCACCAAACGATGTCCCGATGGAACTCGAAAAACCCAGGAGAGAAGGTACGGTAACAGTCCGGACGAAGGGACGGTCACGGGGAGGTATTTATATTTACACGGCCGATGTCCCGGGCAACCAGTTCCATACGCTGGTAGGCCAGGTCACACACGGGATAGAACTTCCAAAGCTCGCAAAAGAACAGGATATATTTTCAATCAGTGTCACGCCGGCAATGTTCGACCTCCTTGGATTGCCATTGACCGATGCAGAGGAGATCGCCGGAAAAAGGAATATCCTGGCAACTGTTGATGACAGGTCCGGAGGTGACCGGATCGTTGTCGGACAGGATCCCGGGACAACACTCGAAGTGCTCGCAAAAGGATCTGTTGCCCTCACTACGCGGCCGGTTTCGAAGGTGATCGACCTTGAGCTGTATGACTCCCTAGCACCTGATACCTGCCGGATATTCCGCCGGCTCAGCGGTCTCTGGTCCCATAATGTCGGTCAGATTCCGGCATTTTTCATTCTGGACGATGTATATCTGTTCAGGCCGGTTATTCCCAAAGGAATGAATATTATTCCCGAGAACACCCCGGTTTCAGAAGTACCTGCCGGATCTCTCGCGATGACCAACGAGGCAAGAAAACTGGTCGGTCTCGTTGGTGTCCGGATCTCCTCAAATAAGGAGTTCGGACCGACATCGGAACCTTTCGAGGGGACCAATATAATCGGCCGGGTGCTCGACCTCGAGAAGCTGAAATCAATCAAAGAGAACGATACCGTATATATAAGGGAGGTGAGGAGATGAGCCAGTATATCCCGCAGTATGTGAATACCGTTACCAAGTATGTTTTTGTAGAGTCTCCGGAAATGACCCCGCAGGACCTCGTGGTCAGGGCATACGAAATTTCAGAAGGGGCCATGATCAAGGAGACCTGTTTCGGCCTCCAGGTCACCGGCAAGGAGGAGGAGGTCAATGCGATAGTCGAAGCACTGCGAAAACTCGACCCAGACCATATTTTTGTTAAAGACCGTGGATTTCCCCCGGGCGATGCCCGCAGGTGCCGGGCAAACCTTGGCGGGGCACGCCCCGGGTTCTTCGGCCACGAGTTCGAAATATCGCTCATCCGTCACGTATCCCACGGCCTCCATGAACTTCCCGGGCGCGACGCATCCGCCGACACTCATCCCCCGACACCAAAGACCGGCGAGAAACTGGATATTTACCGCCTCAAAAAACTGATTGATGCACAGGAGCCCTGAAAATGGCAAAAGTTTTTATTTATCCTGCGACGAGCCTTATCCTCTCCGACCTGGTCGCACGGTTCGGTCACACACCCCTGAGTGCAGCACAGCAGATCAGGGAACACATCCAGACAGCGAGTGTTGAGGTCCCTCCCCTCCAGATCAGCCCCGAAGACCCGAAAAAAGGGCTGAAATATGCTGCCGTCGAAGTCCCTTCCGGGGTCAGGGGGCGGATGTCACTCTATGGCCCGATGATCGAGAACGCAGAAGCCGCGATTATCATCAATGATGCAGATCTGGCATTCGGCTGTATGGGCTGTGCCCGGACAAACGAGCTCATTGTATTCCTTATTAAAAAGCGGGAAATCCCGGTACTTGAACTGAATTATCCCCGGAACGATGAGGAAGGGGAAGAATTTGTTGCAGCCATACGGAATTTTCTCGTCGGACTCGGAGGAACTAAATGACTGCACCGGTCAGGATTGCCCAGCTCTCCTGCGGACCTGAATACAGCGGGGTCCAGAAGGAGATCGATGAGGCCGCGAGGGCCGTTGATGCAGAAATTTTCTATCCCGATATCAACTTAAAAGACATTAAAAAGAATTTCGCAGAGTTCGGTCTCGACGTACGGAGCCCGGACCTCAAACTTGCTATCGCACGGGCTATGGCCCTTGTCCAGGGGCGTGTCGAGGCAGATGCGGTTTTTATTGCGACCTGTTTCCGGTGTGCAGAGGCGGCAATAGTACGGAATGAACTCAGGCGGTATATCCATGAGAACTCGAAACTGCCGGTTGTTAGTTACTCGTTCACCGAGAGGACAACGGCCGGTACCCTGCTTACCCGCATGGAGGCGCTTACCACTATCGCCCGGAGGAGGGCACTGCTTGCCCGTGAAACCCAGGTAGGGCTCACTATGGGGGTGGACTCAGGCTCCAGCACGACAAAGGCGATTGTCATGAAAGACAACGTCATCATCGGCACCGGCTGGCTCCCGACGACAGGGGTCCTCGAAAGTGCGGAAGCGGTCATGAAACTCGCGCTGGAACAGGCGGGAGTGAAACGGGAGGATATCGAGGCAGTCGGGACTACGGGATACGGGCGGTTCCTAGTCGGGGAACACATCAAGGCCGACCTGATCCAGGAAGAGCTGACCGTGAATTCAAAAGGGGCGGTGTACTTGGCCGACTGTCAGCACGGTCCTTCAACGGTCATAGATATCGGGGGTATGGATAACAAGGCGATCAGTGTCCAGGATGGTATTCCGGGCACCTTTACGATGGGCGGAATCTGTGCGGGTGCAAGCGGCCGGTTCCTCGAAATGACCGCAAAACGACTCGGTGTCGATATTACGGAACTGGGACCGCTCGCAATGAAAGGGATGGCCTCCGATGTCCCGATGAACAGTTACTGTATCGTGTTCGGGACCCAGAGCCTTGTCAATGCACTTGCCGCAGGCAGTTCCCGCGAGAACGTCGCGGCCGCAGCATGCCACAGCGTGGCCGAGCAGGTCTTCGAGCAGCAGCTCCAGGAAATCGATATCAGGGAACCGGTAATCATGGTCGGCGGTACCTCGTTGATCGACGGTCTCGTCTATGCCATGGGGCAGCTGCTGCAGACCGAGATCGTCGTCCCTCACCATTCGCAGTATATCGGGGCGGTCGGCTCTGCGCTCCTTTCATCCGGTTTCATACAGGAGAAGTAAATGGGACCGCTCGATTACTTTGAGGTCGAATGTCCTGAGGCAGTCGGGGGGGAGTATTACAAGCGCATCGTAACGACAGTCCTCCTCGACCACGACCTTACAAAGGTCGTTTCAAAGATCCACATCTATATCGATCCCTCGATACCCCTGTTTGTCGCCGTCGGGACAACGAAAAGACTTCCTTCACCTGTAAAAGTCAGGGATTTCGCAAACCTGAATATCGACGAGCACAAGGTGACGATCTCAATTGGAAACGAGGCCTATCTCGCTCCCTTCTTAAAAATTCTCTGGGAAAAATTCGGGAAGGGGCAGGTCGAGCAGCCCGACAGGTTCACGATTGTCCTTTCTCTTGAACGGTCGGAGTCCGAAAAACTCGAAGACATGGTCGTTACCGATCCGAGTCTTGCCCTCTACAAAGACCTGATTTATGCGATGCAGACGATCGCCCCGGAAGGATTTAAAGTCCGCCGCCAGTATTACGGGAAAGGAAAATTCTACTATATCGCGAGCGAAAACACCCTCGATGAAGACCTGACGCCCCTGCTCAAACAAAAATTCGCCCTGATGGGGGAGGAGCTATGACGCTCGTCCCGATCACCTACAGGGGCGGTGTTTACCGGCATGACGAAGTCGTCGACCTTATCGAGGATGTCGGCGGCTACATCATCCAGAAACATTTTCTTGCCCAGGAAGTCGTCCTCCAGGCCCTGGTGCCGAAAGAGGATATCGAACTGATCAGGCGGGTGGGTAAGCCACTCCTCGGAGATGTTACGCCGGCTCCACTTGTTGGGACAGAGATCGCGGTCGTGAGCATGAGTCTCGAAATCCATCACCTCCCCCATGCTTCGTGCGACATTGCAGAATATATCAGGAGGAACGGGGCGAAGACCAACATGGTCGGCCTTGCCAGGGGATTTGGGAAGCGGATAGCCCAGATGAACGACGAGGAACGGGACGTCATCAACGAGCATGATCTCGCCCTGTTCATGCTCGGCAACTTCGAATCGTGTATCCAGCACAAATTCCCGGTTTTACGGAGGGGTCTCGATGTGCCGATCGTCGTCTGTGGAGGACCCTCGAAAGAGACGCTCCAGAAGATTATCGACCCTCCTGTCGACGGCTATGTCGGGAACGTCGGCCGGTTCATGCACAGGACCAAGGAATCGGATGAACTCGAAAAGCTGGACGAGATTAATGCCGAAATTACCCGCGTCCTCGACATCCGGCGGGACGAAATAGCAAAGGACCCGCTCTCGGTATCCCCCGCACGGCTGATGGACGTGATTGAGGAACAGGTCCCTGATATTGCCGAGGTGACATCCCCGACACCCATCACGGTCCAGATTGCGGGTCTCAGGGTCAAGCTGCCCTATGATACCTATGCACCAATAATCCGCAAATGTGAAATTGAAGGCGGAATAACCATCGGAGATGTAGCCGACGTCAATCCCTCGAGAATGAGGGATTATATTCTCGTAAGGGTCAGGCCGTTTTCAGAGACCAATATTGTGGTGTGAATATCGGTTTTCCTGTTTTTTTTTATAAGGGTTATTTCCGTGACCTACAGTGCCTCGCAGACGACCGGCGAAGGATAAATGATTGAAGATCTTTTTTTGGTTTTATCCCGATAGTTTTATTAAAGTACCCTCTGATCATCCATGCACCGAACAATCATTAAAGAATGATTTCATCAGATTGAGGGGTATCGAAATGAAAAAGACACAAATCGGAGTTATTTCGCTTTTCGCGGTCATAGTACTGATCGCATTCATATGTGCCGTATTTGCTGATACCGGAGTACCGGCAGTACCCGAGATTCAGGGTCTTGCCACTGGGACATCATCGAATGTTATTGGTACTGTCACAGAAACTGATTCAGGGGCTTGGATGCTAACGAATGATCCAATCACAATGTATGTCTTTACGTTTCCTCCTGGCACACCTAGAGTATTTCCTGGAGGGGCCATTCCCCAGCTAATCGCTGCAGGAGGAAGCTTCGGACCTGACTCGATTTCAATTCCTACATCACTTCTTGATCAACTGGTAGCAGGGGGCACTGAAACATGGGGGCAGGTCATTCCTGAACTATTGGAAGACGGGGCAACCGAAACAACCATAGGAGGAGGTCTCCATACCGGTGTTCTCGATCCCAAACAGGTACAATATACTGTCGGGTACAATGACCAGTATTCCGGAATCTCCGGACAACAGACCTTTGTTAAATCAATGGCAGCATCAACGGCGAATACGATTGCCGATCAAAGTAATATCAAGGCTAATACCAATATACAGTTTATCGCCATAGATACCGGTCGTGCAACAAGGACTGAAGATCTTTTACTTGATGGTGCAGCTCAGGCAATAAATGGACCAAATTCAATTCTGTGTCCATTTGTAGCACCGAACCCATCTATTATCCCTGCATTCTGCAATATTGAACAGGCAGGAAGTGCATTTGATACCACCCTGACATCAACGGTAACCTCCGCCGATACACGGTTTGTTGGGACTGAGGCATCTATTCCTGTACTTCTGAATTATAATATTAATTCGGAAGGCCTCACAGTGGGGAGCCAGTCATCCCCGATGATTGGATCAGTATCAGCATACCTGAAAGTCCACGCCCAGGAAGCACGAAACCAGAGCACCAGTACAATTACCGTGCCAGGTAATTTAGAACCTGGCTTCACGTATTCGGTTACATTGCCTCCAACAAAGTCAGAGGATCTGGTATATTCCGAGACATCATCGGCAAGTGGACTGATCAGCGAGTTCAGCAAGTCTATGAGCTATTCCTCGCAGGCATCGGCAGTTCCGTTTTCACTACCGGCTCCGATACTACCTAATTTTGACTAATTACATTTTTTTTCTTTTGTCCTGACTATCTCATCAGGGTCATCGATCACCGGGTGAAATGGACTCAGGAATTGTCAGTTCGGTCGCCTGGATTTTCTGGCGCCGGAATTCGATGGCATAGGTAAACAAATCGGCTGTCCGCGCTGATCTTATACATGGGAAGGTCCTCCTGCTTCACAGAATTATACCCAGTTGTGTCGAATACCGGGGTGAGGTCGGCCAGTTCCGAGGGTGTCATGGTAAAGGTCTCTCCATCGTGCCCTCTCCGAAGCTATTACCTTCTCTGACCGATGATATCATTGCAGTGTAGTATAACATGTCCGAGTTTGAAGATCTTCTCAAGGGAATTGTCGAGCAGGGAGCAGAGGAAACTTCCCATGAATGGCTGGACGATGTTGAACAGGAGTACGGGCGGACCCCGCTTATTTTCAAGCGGATGTCAGAGAGACCGGAAGTGCTGATCTCCCATCTTCTTTACAAGGGAACAGTCACCCAGATGAGTGGCCTCGACCCGAAATACGTGGAACTTATCAGCATGGCTGTGGGTGCGGCACTCCGCTGCCAGCATTGCACCGGTTACCACATGCAGGCAGCGATGAAGAAGGGGGCGACAAGAGAGGAGATCCTCGAAGTGATCCTGCTCGCCGGGCTGATATCCAATTCATCGGTGCTTGCCAATGCCTACCGGATAATCGATGAAAAATTGCAGGCCTGCGT